>JAJAYT010000278.1 GCA_026786085.1 Microcoleus sp. CAN_BIN18
GTAAATGGGCGAGATACCTTTTCACAATTTTGGGGAAGTTAGAAAATAGCATTTTAGTTGATTTTTAATATTTTATAGCTCTGTCATTATACATTTGTTTGCCAATCCTGGCAATCTTTTTCTATCATTCAACACTTCTGAACCGGAATAGATATAACTTATTGACTGTTGCTGTTTATGCTATTATAATCAAATTAGCGTTTCACACAAAAAACCGAAAGTGATATGTCACACTTCACAACGATCAAGGTTCAGATCAATAACGGTGAACTACTGCATCAAGTGTTGGAAGAGTTGGGTTATCAAGTAGAGTCCAATGTGCAGGTGCGGGGTTATCGGGGCGACAAAATTAATGCCGAGTACGTGATTCGGCAATCCAACGGTTACGATTTGGGTTTTCGCCGCAACGGAGAAGATTACGAATTGGTGGCGGATTTTTGGGGTGCTCGAATTAACCAGCAGGAATTTGTGAATTCAATTAGCCAGAAATACGCGCACAAAAGTTTGATGGCGGCGGTACAGTCTGAGGGTTTTCATGTGGAAGAAGAGGAAACTTTGGCGGATGGAACTGTGAGGGTTGTTGTGGGTCGATGGGTTTAGGACTCGCGCTTGAATAAGTAGGTGGTTACAAATAAACATGAGATGGGGAGGGCGGGTTTTGCCTTCATCTTCTCGCTTTTATAGGAGTGATTATTAGCTAAACCCGCCCCTACAGTTAAGGGCGGGCTGGTGTTTGCGCCCTGGATTGGCCGTTTCTGGGACTACGAAGTGCGAGATGGTATGCGGATTCCGCTTTCGGGTGAGGTGGCGTGGCAACTGCCGGATGGCTCGCTATTGCCCTACTGGCGCGGCCGCATCATGAATATTGCCTATGATTTTGCAGGGTGAGTTTGTCTTGTCGGGTGCCCCGGAGTCTCACATTTTCTCGCGTATTTCATGGGAATAATCTGGCGCAGGCTACCACTGGCTGAATCAGAGGGCGATCGCGCACAATCGGTGGTGTCGATCGCGAAAATTGATGAATGGGATAGAATTAGAGCAAACGGGTAAAGAACGAACATGAGTATTACTCTGACGAGCAGCCAAGAGCAATTCATCCAGACTAAGCTACAAACTGGCAAATATCGATCGGCCCAAGAAGTGCTGGAAGTTGCCTTGCGATTGTTGGACGAATACGATCAGGGCCTGTAGCCGGCCGTAGGCATCGGGAATGGATCGAATCTGTACGAGTTAAAATAGATGCTGCTGTCGCTGTCTCCGAACATACTCCACCGATTGATGGCGAAACCTTTATTGTAGGGATTTTGGATCGCTTTCGGGAAACACGCGAGAGTCAGCGATGAAACGCTATCTGATCAACGTTCTCGCCACCCAGGATCTCAATGAAATTGCTAATTATTTCACTACCAATAATATCGACAGTTCGCGATCGCACCACGATCGAAGAAACCTGGTTTTTTACTTAATCTGTGGACTACAGCGCGTCTTTTCGTAAAAAAACCCGGTTTCTGGCCACCCGTGCGTAAGTCCCGATCGATTGATGTATCTGTTATGATATACTATCTAATAATTACGATCTACAATAGGAATAAACAAGCTATTTACCTATGAGCATTACAGAGATACAGACAGCCGTGAAGCAACTTTCACAAGATGAACTCGCAGAGTTTCTCGAATGGCTTGACAACTTCCAAGAGTCCCTGTGGGATAGACAAATCGAAGAGGATCTAAAAGCAGGCAAATTAGACGTTTTGATGCGACAAGCAGAAACAGCATTTAGTGAAGGAAAATGTCAGGAAATTTGACGCATTTCACAACGCCATATTATGGATAGTCAAAACTGGGAGCAAACCAAAAAAAAGTATAAATTGTGGCAGTTTGTGCTGGGGAAAGTTGAATATCATGCTCCTTTTGGAGTGTTTGTCGATCTTGGTGAAAATGCGGTCAAAGGCTTGATTAAGATTCCTGACTTTTTGGATGAGGGAGAGATGAGTCAAGAGATGTATCCTGAAATCGGTAGTGCGATCGGGGCAATTGTTATCGGATATAATGAGTCTAACTGTTGTGAAGTCTATCTGAGTGCAAAGCCTAGTATTTTACACGAAATTCTTGTGCCGCTGAGAAATCGTCCAGTATCGGTTTGAAATAATAATTTCTTGCTAGACTTCTCGATCAAAGTCGGGAGGTAATTTCATTCATTTTCTTCATTGATAGCATCAGATTCATTCGCCTTATTTTCACCATTTGACTCTTCCAACCTGCTGGTATTTTGATGGGAACTTTCCGACAAACCAGCCATTTTTAACAAGTGTCTGAGTATCCCAACTTTTAGAGATTTATTGCCGTGAATTGGCACAGAAATTCGGACTGAACTTCCAGGTTTGCCGTAGATGTGGTGACTGCCTTGAACTCTTAATAATAGCCAATCATTACGTTCTAGTAGCTTGGCTAACTCTTTGCCAGACATGGAGTTCATATTGAAATCTCCATAATTCTGTCTCGCTCATTTGTCTCGATGGATTCAATATCTACACTAAGACAGCCTTCGATTGCTTCATAGAGGTTTTGCAGCAATTCCTCGAAGGTATCTCCCTGTGTTGCACAGCCAGGAATAGCAGGAACTTCTGCCCAGTATCCGCCTTCTTCTGCTTCGTGGATGATAATTTTGATTTTCAATTGATTCTCCAATTCGGTTTCTGAGAAGTAGGCAAAGCGTCAGAAACCGGGTTTCTTACAAAATTTGGGTTGGGTGGCGAAATATCTCGGAAGAAACCCGGTTTCTGGGAATTATGCACAACGCTTGAAATATCTCCTTTCTTTAGCTTCACTGAATTGGCTCTCCATCTTCAAGGGTGTAAATATCAGGCTCATCTTCCAGAAATTGAAATGCTCCTCCGCTTTGGGCTAACTGCGTTATTTCCACAATTGAAGGATAGGGGATGTTGCTAAACAATTTTGCTTTTATTAGCAAGTGCTCCTCTTCTGAAAGTGTCTGAATGATTTGTACTAAGGATTCAATGAGTTGTGTGTTCATAGCTTAAAATATGTGGCGATATTTTATTTTACTGCGATCGGGCAACCTTCGACGATTATAACAAAAAAACTAAGTGCGATCGAGTAAAAGTCGTAAATAGCGCAGAGTTACTCCTGGAAATCCACCTGCTTAACCACATCCAAGGGTAGTTCTAGCACCTCTGCAATTTGCTCGTCGCTCAAGCCAAACTGCCGTAATTTACCAACAGCTTCAATCCTAGCTTTATTCTTAACGCGCTGAAATTCTGGATTTTCGGACTGACTTTTATTTTGGGTAGTAGTAGGCTGTTCCGAACCCATGTTTATGCAGCCAATTATATTATGATTATTAATCATGCTTTTACTTCGATCGCCAAAAGAAATATTCAGATTTCCTTGCCGTTCTAGAACTGATTTCAGATTCCCTTTATCAACGGGTTCATCAAAGACATCAGATAACATTTGCAAAAGCTCATAACCGACATCCTTAGCATGACCCGCCGAACAACCACAATTTTCTGCAATGTCATCATACTTTTGGCGCTTCAGCGTTCCCTCAATAATTGCGCGTTGTAAGTCATTTAGACGTTTGCCTGTCTTGGCGTAGACAGCTTTTTCCACAAATTGCAATACTTCGTGAACGTGCATCATCCGGGATGTGGGAGGACATTGGTTATTATAGCCGACTTTATCCGTATTATTCCGTCTTTTTTCGTTGTTTACAAATATTTAATAAAAATCCGCCTTTTTCCGCTTTTCAGTTTTGAGCGATCGGTTTAGCATAGGCAAAGAGTGGGAGCAGTTACTTATTAGCGCATAGTTGATATCTAGCCTTGCAAAATTATGAGCTGCTCTCTTTAACAGATGCAACGACAAGTGAAAAGCCCAAAAAGCATCTTTTCATTAGTTCTGACAAAAGGAGATAAAGTGTGAAAACAAAAATTGATGATAAAACGCTAAACAATCTGCCAGAAAGTCTGCAAATTGCACAAAAAGCGATTGAGACTGGAGAAGTGCAAGAAATCATCAAACAACTTGCAAAATACAATCTTGGGGTATGTATGCCGCATATGCACACAGAGAACAAGGGATTTGTAGAGTTACCAAAAGATATGATTCAAGTGGAGCGGAAGTTAGTCACTTCTTTCGTTCACTCCTCAGAGGTAGATGATCAAACCATGATTCCGGTTGTTTGGAGATACATTGATGGTGTAGTTGTAAGTGCTTCAAGCTGTCGCCATTGTCAATAATTTTCAAAGCGCGATCGCCCTTACGAACAAAACTAAGTGCGATCGCGCCGATCTTTGTGAAACTCCCCTGGAAGTTGCAATTACTGCGTTGACCTGCTACCGTTAACATAGACGCATCGTAGGAAAACAACCGATGACACTAACAGAATTACTCCCTACCATTAGACAACTGTCTGCGATCGATAAACGAGAGTTAATCCGCATTCTCATGGCGGAAGAGGATATCAGTGAGGATATTTTTCCTTTGGAACCTTACAAGATTTACTACTTACCAACCCCCTACGATACTTTTGGTGCTGGTGCAGCTTTGATGCAGGCAATGAATCTGGCTAACAGCAATTAAAATTGACTTCGATATTGAAACGAAGCGTTAGTCTCCACCATAATTTATTTGCAGTATAGTATGGAGCTAGAGAGCGATCGCCCTTACGAACAAAACTAAGTACGCGCGCCCGAAACACCAAAACCTAACCACTAGGCAAGCTATAATTAGCAGTATCTCTTATACAAAACGGCGACTATGACTGAATTGCTCGAACGCGCGTTAGCGAAGCCCTCGAAGAGGATCGCCCAATTGAAAACTTTATCAGCAGACGAGCAAGATGCGATCGCTGCTCGTCTCCTCACCGAAATGGAAGATGAACGAGCATGGAAAGCTCAATTTGAAGCTACAACAGATGCTCAGTGGGATAGTCTAGCTGAGATGGTACGTCAAGAAATTGCTGCTGGCGATATTACCCCTCTAACTGACGTTTTTCCCTCAAAGCCATGAAGTCAAGTGTTACGAACGCATTCCGCAAGAAACTGGGCGAACTTCCGGCCTCTGTTCAAGAGCAAGCTGGCAAAGCATACGCCCTTTGGCATTCCGATCCGTACCACAACAGTCTTCAGTTTAAACGAGTTAGTCAGCGTCAACCTATTTATTCAGTTCGCGTTGGACTAAACTACCGAGTTCTTGGTTTACTAGAGAACGATCGCATTTACAGGTTTTGGATCGGCGCACATTCAGAGTATGACGAGTTACTTCAACGATTGTAGATTCGCGATCCAGATCCCGCAATTAATACGCTCTTCGTCTGCAAATATCCTACGCATCAAGACTGTTTTTCCTGCCAAATTGCCTCTCTCTCGGCTTCTAAACCACCCAATAAGTCCGTCAAACCTACATTTTCATTTTCCCTAATCGTGACAATCCGATCGATTAGTTGGGTAACTTGCATCGGCGCATCAAAATCATCAGCGATCGCCAGCGGCATCCCGCGCAGAGGATAATGCTTTTGTAGAGTCAATCCAACACTCGAAATCTCAGCAGAGTCCATCGCCCGAAAAGCCTCCGACTTCGACAAACGCGTCTGACGCAAAAAACTCAATAGCACCTCAAGCACATCATCTGAGGCTTGCTCAATCTCGCTGATTACTTCTTCCCGGACAGTCATAATCTGGCATTCTCCTTGCTAGACTTCTTTACCCATTGTAATTCGAGATGCGATCGTTTTGGCCGATCGCCCTTACGAACAAAACTAAGTGCGTGAAGCGAAGCTATCCCGAAGGGAATCGCGCGTCAAGTTCTCTCGAAGTTCTGATACCATTAAGAAAGTAAGCGTTAAGGTTGCCATGACATTAGCAGTTGTAGCTGAACCAGCCCCCCTCAAAACCAATGCTGACGGCGTAGTGCGAGTCGGAAACACTCGCGTGACATTAGATACCGTGATTGGAGTATTTAAGCAGGGAACAACCGCAGAGGAAATCGTTTATCGTTATCCATCGCTGAGATTGGCTGACGTGTATGCCACCATCGGTTTTTACCTCAATCATCAGCAGGAAGTCGAAACGTATTTGCAGCAAAGACAGCAACAAGCACAAGAGATTCGCAAAATGAATGAGGCAAGGTTTGATCCGCAGGGATTGCGTGACAGATTGCTGGCCCGCAAGGCAGAGAAATCGGCATGAAGTTCTTGGCTGACGAAAACTTTGATAATACAATTGTTAGAGGTTTGATACGTCGCAAACCTGACATCGATCTGATTCGCGTCCAAGACGTTGGCTTATCCGGTGAAGACGATCCAATAGTCCTGGAATGGGCTGCCCAAGAAGATCGAATATTACTAACCCATGATGTTGCTACGATTACCCGTTATGCCTATGAACGTATGGCGGCAGGTAAGTCAATGCCAGGAGTTTTTGAAATTACCTTTGATGCACCAATTGGCAGGGTTATTGAGGATATTCTAATCCTTCTGGAGTGCAGTCTTGAGGGAGAATTGGCAGGACAAATTCAGTATCTCCCTTTATGACGAGTTGTAACGGTTTAATTTAGCTTTGGCACACCTTAAACAAGAAATCGCTTAAACTTTAGCTGTTACTGCACAGGATTTAAATTATGACCTTCATCAACCCCAAAACCGACTACGCCTTCAAAAAAATCTTTGGTTCCCTAGATAGCAAAGGCATACTCATCAGCTTTCTCAACGCCATGATTTACGATGGCAATCCTACCATTCAAGACTTAGAAATTATTAATCCTAATTTACCCCCAAAAATCACAGGATTAAAAGATACTTATTTAGATGTGAAAGCCCGACTCGCCGATGGTACCCTAGTCATTATTGAAATGCAGGTATTAAACGTAGAGTCTTTCGGTAAGAGAGTTTTGTACAACGCTGCAAAAACCTATGCTTCTCAATTACAGAAAGGAGAAGGCTACCGAATGCTGCAACCTGTGATTGCACTGACACTGACTGATTTCGAGATGTTTGAAAATAGCGATCGGCTAATTTCTAGATTTGTTTACAAAGAAGTAACCACTAATCTTAAATATCCCGATAACGACCTTGAGTTAGTGTTTATCGAACTCCCGAAATTTACCAAAGAATTGTCACAACTAGAAACCCTCGCGGATAAATGGATTTATTTCATGAAATATGCTAATGCGCTGACAGAAGTTCCACCAACAATGGATATCGTTCCAGAGATTCATCAAGCCTTTGATATAGCAAATCAAGTTAATTTAAACCCTGACGAACTGGAAGAACTCGAACAACAAGAAATGTTTATTTACGATCAACAAGGAGTTATAATCAAAGCTAAACGAGAAGGTGGAGAAGAAGCAATGCAGGTGGTGGCACGACAGTTACTCGATCGCCTAGATGACGAAACCATCAGTCAAACAACCGGACTCAGCATCCAAGAAATCAGGAATTTGCGATCGGATAGAATTTAGAGCAAAGTTATCCACCTGCTTTCAACCACCCAAAAACCTGATCTACCGTCAAATCTAACGTTAAAAAACTTGGCATAGGCAGCCGATTTTGTCCAGTCAACTCAACTGGTTCCTGTCCAGGAATAAATACCAAAATAAACCGTTCCTCTGGATCAATTAACCATCCAAGCTGAGTGCCGTATTTCAGACAGTGTAAAATATTACTAATCACCTTAGTTGCTCTCTGATCTGGTGATAGAATTTCCACTGTCCAGTCAGGATGAGTTTCAAAAGCATTCGGCACTTCACCATCCGCTTCAAAAGTGATTCTCTCCCAAGCAAACACCGTAGCATCAGGCACAATAGAACGCCCGCCAAAAGTACATCGCAATTCGGGAAAAGCAAGGGCAATTTGTGCCGTTTCCGCAACCAGATTGACAGCGTTACAAAACTTGAGTTGCAAGCGAGAATGTTTGCCTTGGGGCATAAGCTTTTGATGAATGCGTCCGTTAATAAATTCACTCGCAGGTTGAGTTTCCGGCAGTTTGAGGAAAGCTTCGAGGCTGAGAGATGTTGGAAGTGCTGTTGTCATCGCTTTGGATTCGGTGTCATTGTCACTCTGCCATAATTTTATCGTTTTTCTGTCAGTTCTCGCTTTATGACGAGTTGCAACAGTTTAATTGAGCTTTGCCGCACCTTAAATTCGATCGCCCTTTCCCCCAAATCCACCCCAAAACCTAGGCCAAAAACAACTTATAAGCCGGATTCTGACTCTCATCCCCATACTGATAGCCCAGCGTATCAAGAAAAGCCTGCCATTCCTGCATCTCATCCGGCGGCACCTGTATCCCCACCACAATTCGCCCGTAATCAGCCCCGTTATTCCGATAGTGAAAAACGCTGATATTCCAATTAGGACTCATCGAACCCACAAACTGCATCAACGCACCCGGACGTTCGGGAAATTCAAAGCGGTAAAACAGTTCGTGATGTGCCAGAAGAGAACGGCCGCCCACCATGTGCCGCAAGTGCAATTTCGTTAATTCATCATCCGTTAAATCCAAAGTTTTGAAGCCGCAATCTTCAAAATTTGCCGCTATTTTAACCGCATCAGCGCGGTTTTGAATTTGCACGCCGATAAAAATATGTGCTGCTTTTTCATCAGCAATTCGATAGCTAAATTCAGTCAAGTTGCGCTTACCCAAACATTCGCAAAACCTGCGGAGACTTCCCGGTTGTTCGGGAATTGTGACTGCAAAAATTGCTTCCCGACGTTCACCAAACTCCGCTCTTTCTGCTACAAAACGCAGCCGATCGAAATTCATGTTCGCGCCGCAAGCAACAGCAATTAATGTTTCTCCTGCGATTTGTTCCCGTTCGACGTAAGCTTTCGCACCTGCGATCGCCAAAGCCCCGGCCGGTTCTAAGATCGATCGCGTATCCTCAAAAACATCCTTAATCGCCGCACAAATATCATCCGTATCCACTAAAATAATCTCATCCACATACTCCTGACAAAGCCGAAAAGTTTCCTCCCCAACTTCCCGCACCGCAACGCCGTCAGCAAATAAACCCACCTGCGACAAACGCACCCGTTTACCAGCTTTCAGCGATTGATTCATCGCATCGGAATCCACAGGTTCCACACCAATAATCTTAATTTCCGGCCGCAACCGCTTAATATAAGCCGCAATTCCCGAAATCAATCCACCGCCGCCAATCGCCACAAAAATCGCGTGAATTGGTTTTTGATGTTGCCGCAGAATTTCCATGCCGATCGTACCCTGTCCCGCAATCACGTAGGGGTCATCAAAAGGGTGAATAAAAGTTAAGTTTTTTTCCGCCTCTAATTGGCGCGCAAAGGCGTAAGCATCATCGTAGGTATCCCCCTGCAAAACCACCTCTCCACCGCGAGCTATCACCGCATTTACCTTCACCTGCGGCGTAGTTACGGGCATGACGATAATCGCGCGAGTTCCCAGGTGGCGGGCAGCGAGGGCGACTCCTTGGGCGTGATTGCCGGCGGAAGCTGCGATCACACCTTGTGCTAGCAAATCCGGCGACAGTTGCGCCATTTTGTTGTACGCACCCCGCAGCTTAAAGGAAAACACCGACTGCATATCCTCTCGCTTCAGCAGCAGTTTATTGTTGAGCCGCGCTGATAGATTGGGGGCTACTTCTAGGGGTGTTTCTTGGGCAACATCGTAGACGCGGGCGGTGAGGATTTGTACTAGGTAATCGCAAAGCATGGGGTTAGCAGGTTGGTTGATGCCGGATGGTGGGATTATTGTACGGTATTTGTGCGATATTTAGGTTGAAATTTTGGGGAGAAGGATAGCTGGAGCGACAAAGTTACCCTAATTCAAATCTTTGAATGCAATATCTCGGTTAGTTTTAGCGACTTGATAATCTGGCTTTATTTCTAATGCCTTATCAAAACTGGCAATTGACTCTTGATAGCGCCCTAGTTGCAGTAGAGCAATACCACGAAAGTTCCACGCTTCGCATGAGTCAGGCTTTAGTTTAATAGCTCGTTCATATCGTTGTATAGCTTCTTCATAGCGGCTTACTCCAAGAAGCACGTTTCCTCGTTTAATCCAAGATTCAGATTCATTTAATTCATCAAAGCTAATTGGTTCATATTTCTCGGAGTTCGGATTTTCTTGATACTTTATTCTGGGTATTTTCTGCTCTATTTTCTCATGGTATATCGCCGCATAGTTAAAATTTGAATAGGAGACATCAGAATCACCAATTCGAATAGAACAATTATTATCTGAGTTGGTGATATTGACGTTACATCCGTTATTATAATATTTTCTAATTTTATTTTCAACCAATTGGTTTAATCTATCAGTAGACAAATCAAACACGCCAGAAGCCCAATCAAAAAAATCAGGAGCTCGACGGATAATATATTTGATAGCAAAAGTCGGCAGTATAAAAACAAAGCAAATATTACTCAAACGATCGCGAAAAATTTCCCGTCGTTGATTGAGGTGACTGAGAATAGGAGGTACTGTATCTAAATTATAATAATCGCCATCACCACCATATCCAGGTTTGATATAAGGTTCGAGGGACTTTTCTAGTCCTTGAATGAATAGAATGTTTAGGTCATTGCGATCGCCCCGACTTGCAACAATGTCATACAGATTATCAATTGGTTCTGTTAATTCTAGAATCGTAATTTTTTTATCAGACAAATCCTCTTGCACTCTATAAATTAAATTGGTAGCTACTACTGGAGGAGATTGCACGAATACAATACCGAAGCCTTTTGTTCGTTTTAGGCATCGCAATAAAGCCCGATACACTCCCTCTGGGCTAGTGTCGAGTGCTTGAGTAGAAGAAGATTGACTCATGATGGTAATTGCCGAATTTTGGCAACTGTAGCTTGAAACTGCTCGATTTCTTCAATCAGAGGATGGACGTTGTACCAGCGTTTAAGCTTACCATTATCATAATAGCGATATTCTAACAAACAACGGGTGAGCAACAGGCGCAGAAACTGTTCGTTATTGTTTGCCTGCTTTTTGCAATAAACATCAGCCAAAATTTCCCACTGATGTTCTTGGATTGCATTGAGATAGGTTTCTCGCGTTTCTGCAATTGCCCTTTGAACTGCTTCACCGCTAATTGGTAACTCGTCCGTCCAGTTGATAGCGATTCGGGTCATCTGCATCAAATTCCTTGCGTGTCCGCCACTCATGATGCAAAGATGGTTCAATGTATCTGAACTATCGAACACAGCGGGAAGGTCTAAACCTGCCACACTACCATCCATAGTTTGAGTCAATCTGGAGTCGATCGCCTCAAGCCGCCGACAGACAATTTCCCGCAATTTGGATAGTCCATTTGAGTTGACTGTACCGTCGGGATTCTTCACCACCACCATCGGTAAAATATTGGTCTTTTCGTAGTTATCTTCAAGCTGTGTTGCCCGTCCCGAATATACCATTGCAATCGGAACCGTATAGATTACATGACACGCCAAGCCCCGCAGAATTTCACTCCGATTTAAGTAAATTTCGTCATAATTGCTGGGACTTCCTTCTTCTTTAGTTTCTGCAATTCTATCCAAATCATCAGCAATCATCACAATACCGCGAAAGTCTGCTGGTAGGGATTTCTCAGCTTCTTTGATGAAGTCATTCAGCGCCTCTACCAAAGACGGAGTATTAGCATTAATTTTCTGTCGCAGTTCGCGTCGCTTATCTGGATTTGCTCGTAAATTTGCCGTAATTTTGGCAAACTGGGCAACTTGCCCCTCTAAATTTAGACCTTCAAATGATACTTGTGTTAGTGCCAAATCTCTGAGAGATTCGCCTCGATTTTTCAGCCAATCTAGTAAAGGGTTATGGTGTTGTAGCTTGATCGCTTCTACTAAATGCCGAGTGCAAGCAAACAATATATCCGCATATGCCGCATCCTGTGGTTCAATGTCCTCATCATTTGCTGCAAAGTAAACCACAAAATAATTCTGTTGTTCTAGGTATGCTTTCAACCGCAGAAGTTCTGTGGATTTTCCTACTCCTCGGTGTCCAGAGTAAAGCTGGCAAGTCGGTTTCTTCGATCGGGTAATCTTTCGACCTAACTCCCGTACTACTTCCCAACCACCACGGACTTCCTGACAATCAACATACGCCTCTTTTGAGGGAGGCTGAAATGGTTCAAAGGAACTGTAGATTTCGGTTAGCAAATCTAGTGTCACAAGCTACCTCAAGTAAAAATTTTTCACAATAATAAGTATAATCTACAAGGTATTGAATGATGATAACATTTACAGGATTAGCCATCCCACTCAAATCTAGTAAACTAGCGATTATCACCAACTACTCGCGCAGAAGAGCGCCCGTACCGATCGCAAAATCCGATTTTATGGCAAAATGCGATCGTGGGAGTGATGCTCGACCCGAACAGAATTGGCAAGCCCGATATTTACATGACAAAACAGTTGTAAAGTTTAATGCAGGTTCTAAATTTACTGGACGGTGGCTTGCCAATTTAACACTTAGGAAAATTACTTCTTGAAATTTTCCCAAAAAACACTCTAATCAGGCCGTGCAAATCCAGTTCGAGGGTCACTAATAAACAAACCCAAAACCAACGAATCCATCACCGTATCCCAGACAGGAGTCAAATGTTTAGCATCATCAACCCAGTAATCAAAAGTAATCAAACACTGAACATTAGAACCCAATCCGATACAAATTCGCGAATAAGCTTCCCGTTGTTCTGGAGGGTCGATAAACTTAAATTCAGTCCAAACAATCCGAGCAGTTTGCCGCTTCAGTTGGATAATATCCCCAGGATCGATCGGATTTCTGGTATCATCTTCAACTATCTTCTGTAATAGCGGCACCAGCGGAAAATCTGCCCAATTTCCGGGGGGAAGTAAATTAAACGAAACTTCTAAACCACAATCATCATCCGGCGGCTTTTTGTCCGTAAATCGGAACGACTTCGTATCCGGTTCAAAATGCCAATCTTCAGGAACATCAAAGCGAACTGCACCTCTTCCTGCTACAAAGATGCGAGTTCCCGGCTTAGATTTCCAATTGTGGTCTTCTTTGAGCTCTAGGGTTTCCTTGAGCCATTCTTGCTTTTTGCGCTTAGACATAAACAGAACACCAAATTACTGCTAATGTGTAGTTTGAGACTTGGCAAACACATTTTAACTCTATTTAGCCCACAGTTTGGTAAAATAATAACAATCCTTACAAAAATTATAAATCCATCTCTTCTCTCTCCCTGTTCTCTGCGCCTCTGCGGTAAAAATAATTACCTTTCACAAATTCCTAACTTTTATTTTGACTCTTGGGAATCACATACCTAATGCCACCTTTATTCCCAGCCGCATCGCCATTGTAGCGGGGGATAACATGAATAGCAGCGTGACTGCGACTTTGCCCAGCCTGTTTATTAATATTGATTCCCACATTAAAACCGTCAGGCTGAAACTCTTTAATTAACATCTCTTGCACCTTGTTAGCCATAAACCAACAAGCCGATTGTTCCCTAAATGGTAGCTCAAAATAATTAGCAACGTGACGCTTTGGGATAATCAAAACATGACCTTGGCTGGCAGGATAACCGTCAAATATTGCATAAGCTGTTGCTGATTCAGTTAGTAAAGTTAGGTTTCTGTACGGATTGCAGAATATGCAGTTATTAGTTGAATTTCTTTGATGGTTGTAATGCACGTATTCGTAGATTTCGCAAGACTCATTTAAGAGAAACGACTTAAACGGAAGTTTGACAATGCACTGATATGTAGGTTTTTTGTGGACGTAATGTTCTCGAAAGCCTTCTTTTTTGATATCCCTTCTCACTGCAAAATACGCTTTACCTCCGGGTTTCAATAGGTGTGATACTTCCATCAGGACATTCGCTTGTTCTTCGGGAAACAAAACATTTAAAACATAAAAGCAAATGATAGTATCAAATTTATGTTCGGGGAATTCTGGAAAATAATAAGAGTCGTAACCTGCAATATCAAAGCCTTTTTGCTGCAACAATTTAACATCGCTACCGAAGCCGCACCCAAAATCTAAGACTTTACCTTGCAGCAAGTTTTGATCTAATAAAAATTTAGCCGGAAATGATAGGTAAATTCTTTCGATTGCCGTCAGGTGGCTGAATTTATTTTGTTGCTTTTTCATGGCGGCATAAACTTGATTTAAATCGATAATCTTCAGTCCGCGCAGGCGGACTTTGTTTGTGTAGAAGCGATTTCAATCGCCGAATCTTATCTTATCTCTTCAGTCCGCGAAGGCGGACTTTGCTTGTCTAGCAGCGATTTCAATCGCCGAATCCTATCTAAAAATTGTATCATTATTGCAGTTTGGCGATCGCACCTTTAGCCACCAAAACCTGATCAGTCACCAAATCCCGCACCGTAGCCAACAACACCCGCCTCTCATCCACCTCAAAACTCACCGAAACCCTGTCAATCCCCAACACCCCAGGCGGATTCAAATGCGCCACACAAACCTCCTGATGGTGCCTTTCTAGAGAGCGAAAATCGCTATGTTTGTTGAGAAAACTGCTCGTCATTTGCCCTTTTTCATTAAAAGTAACCTCCGCTTGCGATACCTCAGCAACTTCCCCAATATCTAGCCGAATTTCCCTTTGCCCTTCTATTGCCACTTGCAACATTAACTCTTCGGAACTTTGACAAGGATACTTCATTTCCTTGCTAAATATCGGCGAATAAGCATAAGCTTTAGCGTAAGGTTCCCAGAGACGAATTGCATAGGTATGACGCAAATAATCATCAACAATCGCCAATTCTGTCAAGGCTAAAGCACCGTGCGCAACAGCTTCAAATGGTTTATCAGTTTTGACTTTTTGCCGTCCGAAATACGAAACCACTAAGTTAGATACAGCCGGAATCAAAGAAGTTCCTCCAACCAGCAAAACCTGTTCGATATCTACTTTGCCGATACCTTTTCCCAGTGCAATACTCAATAC
>JAJAYT010000279.1 GCA_026786085.1 Microcoleus sp. CAN_BIN18
AAGGCCGGATTGACTTCTAAAAAGCGGTAATCGATCGGCTTTTCGTTGTCGTCAAACAGCATTTCGATGACACAAAAGCCTTCGTCTAGGGACTCAAACAAAGTGCGGTAGCGTTCTTGGGAGCGGCGCAAAGCTTCTTCTGCTTGTTTGCGATCGCTAATATCCACAAACGCGGCGACACAGCCGCGAACTGCGCCCTGTTCGTCAAATAACGGTACCGCATTCACTAACCAATCAAAGGCCGCCCCGTCCGATCGCACCGTTTGAATTTCCACATCCCGCACTGCGGTACCCGCAGCCGCCGCCCGCTGCATTGGGAGATCTGCTGGCGGAATTTCCTGTCCGTTGCTGATGGCTCTCAACGGCAGGACTTGGGGTTCGTCTCCGGTGGCAGAAACATTGGCACCGTCGGGTGGCACGAGCAACATTGACTGAGCAAACTTGTTAGCGCGAATTACTTTACACTCTGGATCGTGGGCGATCGTCATCCCCACGGGTACAGCATCGAGGATTGATTGCAGTTCATCAACTCGGCGCTCTAATTCTTGGTTGAGGCGTTGAATTTCTTTTTTGGCAGCTTTGCGGTGGGTAATTTCGTGCACCGTCACATTCACGCCCAGCACGCGATCGTCCTCAGCTTTCAGCGGATAGAGACTCAACAGCCAATCGCGTTCTACTCCCGGCTGTGCTGAGCTTGTCCCGCTAACTTCGAGCTGTTCGACAGGCACTTTCGTGGCAATAACTTGTTGGTAAAGCGGCTCTAAATCATCCGCTTGTTCTGGTAAGATTTCGCGCAATGTTTTACCAATGTGAGCGGCGGCGGGAATTCCGTTGATTTCTGCGAGGCGCGAGTTGATGCGGACAAATCGCAAGTCGGTATCGATAAAGCAAAGTCCGATCGGCGCGCTAGCATAAATCGCCTCGATTTCTGCTAGTTGTTGCTGCACTACTTGCGCTTGGGCGATCGCAGCAGCCCGATCGGCTTTCTGCTCGGTGACATCTTGAAAATAAACGGCAATTCCCGATGCGATCGGATAGGCTCGTACCGCATACCAAGCATTGAGCGGCCCATAAAAAGATTCAAAACTAACCGTAACTTGTTCCGCGGCGCAGCGACGGTATTCCTGCTCGAACAAAGTTCCCACCGATTCAGGAAACTCTTCCCAAACGCTGTTACCGATCAAATCTGCCGGGAGTCGATTCATCCAGCGCGATGCTTGCGAATTAACGTAGGTAAATCGCCAGTCTCGATCCAAAGCATAGAACCCGTCGGAAATACTTTCGAGGGTGTCTGACAGTTGTGTAGCGGGCGCGTGAGTGACTGCTTGTGGCTGAGGTTGAGCAATTTCGGTGAAGGTGGTAATTACTGCATAGGGAGTCGATCGATCTCCCTGAAATAAAGGTTGAGAATTCAGCTTCAACCAAATCAATTCTCCCTGTGGCTGATAGAAGCCCATGATGATATTTGAGCATGGTTGCCCGGTTTGCAGCGCCACCATCGCCGGATGCGTCTCCCCAGGAAAATCCGAGCCATCTTCGCGCACAGTTTGCCACGGGCAGTTTATTGAACTGTTACCCTGCATTTGTTCTGCTGTCATCCCCAACAATTCCTGGGCGCGAGCATTGCAGGCCTGAATGCTGCCGTCTGCCAATAGCAGAACCATCCCTAAATCTGTTGGCAAAGCCGCGCTTGGATACAGCACTTTGTTAGAATCCGTTGAGACAGAGAGGTCGATTTTCGGTTGCGGTTCAGTGTTGCCTGGATTTTGCATCAGTTTCTAACAACGGTCGTTTTACTTTTAGCCAAGCCCATCGCGCTCATCAATTATAGGGAAAGAATTAGAGGAAGTTGTGATTTAAGCAGGCTGACAATTCAAACCTCAGAGGAATGTCGATCGTCCTGCTGGAATGTCAATATCTATACTATTATTCTATCGCAGCCCTTGGTACTCGTCAAAAACGGTCTTTCATGCCGCGCAATCGAGCGAAGGTTTGGACGGAATCGTGGGTGTTGGCGGCTGATTGGAGGTTGGGAAAATCCCACCGCAAAAATGGGTTTGTCTTTTTCTCAATGCCGATCGATGATGGTACTGTAGGTTGCGATCGGCTGCGAGCCTCTTTAACTTCGCCCAAACGTCGCTGCAAATCAGGATTGTCGCCATCTACGCCGATCGCAAATTGCAAGTTTTTCAGTGTATATTCGTGAGCGCACCAAACTCTGGTATTGTCCGGCAAGTTTCGCAATTGTTCGAGGGAGGCTACCATTTGAGCTGGAGTGCCTTCAAACAGTCTGCCACAACCTCCAGCAAATAAAGTGTCCCCGCAGAACAATTCGCCAGTTTCCCCTGGGTTGTTGGCGGGAAAATAGTAGGCTATGTGAGCTTTTGTATGGCCGGGTACAAAGAAGATTTCGGCGGTTCTGCCAGCAAAATTAACACGATCGCCCGATCGCAAAAACACTTGTTGTCCGGGAATTCTGCCTCGGTCTTCTGCGCCGCCGTAAACTTTAAGCTGCGGATAGCGATCGATCAGTTCCTGGTTGCCGCCTACGTGGTCGCTGTGGTGGTGCGTGTTGAAAATTGCTGTTAATTCGGCTCCGAGCGATCGCACTTGCTGCAAGACTGGTTCTGCTTGGGCTGGATCGACGACTGCTGCTATGTGGCGATCGCGATCGTGCAGCAAGAAAATGTAATTGTCGGACAGTACCGGAATGCGATAAACCTGCATAGAAAATTGCCTCTGTATACAAATTATTTTAGAATTAAACTTAGTGCGATCGATCTCCGAAGCCATAGCGCAGAATTCTCAACTCTGCGCATCTATCTTTGGGAGTAGAACCTCGATCTTGTGTTCGATCGATTAACCGCAGGCGCGATCGGGTTCGTAGTGCGGACTTTAGTCCGCTCCATGAAAGCGGACTAAAGTCCGCACTACGAACGATTTTTTTATAGTAATCGACCGGACATGATATGATACATTATTTCTGCTGTTCCACAAATCGATTTGCATCATTTCTGAGTTAAGAATTGCCAGCAGCTTTAACTATTCTGACATAAAGGCGATCGAATAAATGCGAACATCTCCAAACAAATCCAACTTGACAATTTCTCAAATGGTCGATCGAATTGTCGCGTCTGGCAAGATTGCTCGCCGAGAACATTTAGTTTTGACTTCTGCTATCCTGTCTGATGATAAAATTTCCGAAGAGGATCGACATCAAATCAATCGGATATTTGATTATATCCAAATTGGTCGCCTCAAGTTTATCGATTGAATTTGTAAAATCACCATATAATCTAATGTGGTTTAGATAACACCGTTGATCGCGCGGAGATCCCCCTAAATCCCCCTTAAAAAGGGGGACTTTGACTCCGGTTCCCCCCTTATTAAGGGGGGCTAGGGGGGATCTCATGACTTGTGTGTACACCGTAGCCTTAAGAAGGGGGACTTTGAGAGCTTTCTTGTCCCCCATTAAGAATGGGAGTAAGGG
>JAJAYT010000280.1 GCA_026786085.1 Microcoleus sp. CAN_BIN18
AATATCTGCCAAGGGCGGGCCTTTGGTGGGGATAATTTGGGGGTTAATTTCCAGCAAACTGTCGGCCAGGGGCGAATTATAATGTCGCGTTTGTTCTATAAAAATTTCTGCTGCCGCCGACACTAACGACTGGTCAAACGACCACAAACCGTAGAATTTTCGCTCTGTATCTACATCAGGCTTGCCCTCGGGCAAGTATTCCTGGGCTGAAAGTTCGCGGCAAAGCACCATTGCTTTGTATGTCGGGGCGAGGATGATTAAATTCCATTCTTGGATGATCGGATCGATCTCATCGAGCTCTATTAAAGATACATTTTCTAATTGACCGGTTTTGTGGGTTGCGAAACCGCTGTCGGCTACTGCACCGATGACAACGCACCGAGAGGAATTAGCAATATCAAAATAGCGATCGGCTTCTTGCAAATACCATTTTCCCTGCTGAAATGTCACCAAAACTAGGGGTTGGAGTGCGAGATCGTCCCCGCCGCTGGTTTGCAAGATGTGGTCTTCTAGGGCGTGACACAGGGCTACTAGGGTGTTTTTGAAGTATACCCCGTAGCTAGAAGGCAGTTTTCCGTCGGGAAGTGTAGCTTGTAGTCTGGCGAGAGTTGATTCTGGATTCATTGCAAAAGGCGGTGCCGGCTGTTATTTATTGTAGCGGGCGATCGAGCTTCTCGAAAATACTTTTGGCAAAAATCCGAGTTTTTGATTTTTCACCGCTTCGCAACTCAACGTAGGGTGCGCCGAGCCGTGCACCTTACTAATTTTAGCAACGAAAGTGTAAACCCTCTGTCTTTGGCTGAGTTTTTCTGATCCGAGAAACCGGCCGAGAGGAAGACGCTAACTCACTTAGGTATTAACTACTATTTTTTAAACAATATTAGGAATTTCTAGCGTGCTTCAACAAAATCGGAGTTTAGGGGAACAGGCGATCGACAAAGTTGCCGAGATTGCTATTGCTAGCAAATTAGATGAATCGGAAAGTTTGTCTGTCACAGTCAACACCGATCCCGGCCAGCTAGCCCAGGGAGAAGTAGAGGCCGTTGCCGTTGAGGGCAAAGGATTGGTAATGCAGCAAGATTTGCGCCTGGAAGAATTGCAAATTCACGTCAAGGATATTGCTGTCAATCCCCTGAGCGCTATGTTTGGCAAAATTGAACTGAACGGGCCAGCCTTCGGTAAGGCGCGGGCAGTTTTAACAGAAAGCGATCTCAACCGCGCTTTTCATTCCGAATACATCAGCAGAAAACTGAACAACTTAAAAGTTACTGTTGACGGACAACTGCTGACAATAGATGTTAAAACTGTTGAGTGCCAGTTGCTAGCAACCGGAAAAATCGCTTTAAATGCTGAGGTATTGGTGCGGGAAACTTCTGCAACTGAAAAAATTAATTTTACAGCAAAACCTCAGATCGCGGCGGGCGGTTGGGCAATTTCTCTTCAGGATGTTGAGTATCCCGAAAACAAGGAATTTTCGCCGGAGTTGACTGCTGCTTTGGCGGATAAAGCTGGTGAAGTTTTAAACTTGCGAAATTTTGAACTTGAGGGAATGTCGCTGCGAATTCAGCAGCTAGATGTGGAAGCTGGTGTGCTGACTTTGCAAGCTGAAGCGAAAGTCGAACAATTTCCCAGTTAGCAGCTTGTAGGGTGCCCCGGAAAGATAAAACCTCTTCAAATCGAGCAATTATTGGAACTGACGCACCCTACGACTCGCACTTTTTAAATCCATCTAAAGTTAGAAAAAACTCGCTCGCTATCCGTACCAAAATATCACCGCCGCTAGAGGCAAGGAGCGGGATTTTATTTTTACTATTGAGAAGTAGTAGTAAACAATCGGGGAAATTTTGTGAACACTGTAACTGCTTTTTTCAAAAGACTGCGGATCGGTCAACTTTTGACTGTATTGATGGCAGGTTTGCTGCTGTTTACCAGCACCGCTTGCAATGCTGGTGATGTTCGAGGTGCTAGGCCCGAAAATCCTCCCGTTCAAATGGGAGGAATGAATAACCCCCACAAGGCCGGTGGTGATGGATACACGGATTATCAAATGTCTACCGATCCTAAAGTCAATCAATCGCCTGCTAAAGTAGAGAAGAGTAGGGCTGATCTGTCGATTTTGGGCGAGACACTCCTAGCCTCGACTACCGCTGAATCTAATTCCTCAAAGCTGCTTTATCCAGGTTCTGCGCCGATGGAAACTGACAAGTTCGATCTAGAACTCGGCGGAGACAAAGCTGTGTTAGAAACCCCAGACGGACAGCCGACGAAGAGTCAACCCGTATTCGATCGCAGCAATCCCGATGCCAAAATTTTAGAGAGAGTAGGCGCAGCTTTTAAGGATGCTTCTGGTTTCCTGAATGATAGCGCTGAAGATGCCAAGGAAAGCTCGGTGACGAAACTCAATCCGCTGCAAAAATAAGTAAGTAGAAATTGCCAGGTATCGCCGATGTAGGGGCTGTTTTAGAATTGCCCCTACACCATATTCACAATAATCAAGCATAATCTTCGAGCCTCATGGTTTGTAGTGAGGACTTTAGTCCTCATCTTTGGGAGCATCAAACCTGCAAGCATTTTTTACTGTGGGAAATGTTAAGCGCGCACAGTAAAAAATGCGTTTGATAAAAATGAGCTGTGAGATGCTACCTCAGAAAAAGAAGGACTAAAGTCCTCACTACGAACCACTTTGCTTCTGAGCGTTTGAGTCGATATCTTCTTAATTAAGATATAAAAATAGGACTTGCGCAATCAATGGAAAGGTTCAGGTCTTTAAATTGCAGAGCTTCGGCTGGCAACGACCAAGTTTTCTCATTAATCCACAAGTCCTCTCTCAGCTTTTCTTAGTCTAAAGAAATTTTGTTTTATTTGCTTTTGGACTTAGAAACATCAGCAATCAAATCGTCTTTATCAACTTCTGGAACAAAATCAGGCCGTTCTTTGGATTCCCAACCCGGGGGACGCTTGGAGTTGTACCACGCAATGGAGCCGATACTAACCGCAGCTACAAATCCCACACCAAGAACTGCCAGGGGAATCGTTAGGTTGTGTTCTACCATTAGGTTTAAATCCTTATTTACTCTACTGCTATAGTATTTTATGTGCTATTGGTGATCATGTGATATATCTGAAGACTGAAAAAGTGAGTAAATTGCAGCCATAATACTTAAAGATTGGAAGTAGAGGGCTGATTTTTATGCTGTTGTCGATCGCATTGCTGCTAGCTGCCAGTTTTGCCCTGGGTGCTTTGCCGCTGACTCGCTGGGCGGTGCGGCTGCTGGGCGGCAAGGATTTGAGGCGGTTGGGCACGGGGAATGTGGGCGTGTCGGCTGCTTTCATTCACGGGGGGAAATGGGCGGGAATTGCTGCGGTGTTGGCGGAAATTGCCCGGGGTATTGTGCCGGTGTTGGCGGGGCGATTTTGGTTTCCCGATGCGCCGGCGATCGCGATCGCCCTGTTGATTCCTCTAGTTGCCGCCAGATATGCGATCGCCCAAGGTGGAGGTGTGACTAACGCTGTTTGGGGTCTTTTGGCATTTTCGCCGCCGGTGGCTGTCTCGTCGGGCATTTCGGGGCTGCTGGTGTGGGGTTTGGCACGGCGGTGGTGGCAAAAGGGCGATCGGGCGAGACTGTTTGCTTCCCGCTGCGGCTGTCTGTGCACGCCAATCTGGGTTTGGGTGTGGCGTCAATCTTTGCCGGAATTTTTAGCCGCAGCAGGATTGGGAGTTTTACTAACAGCAATTAATCTCAGTCAGGGTGATGATATGGCTTTATCTAAATCGGAACAATTGTTTTCTCTCGATGATTCGTTGGATGCTGCAATCTGCGGCGATAAGGCTGCTAAGTTGTCTCAACTCAAACGCGCTGGTTTTAACGTACCTTCGGGCTGGATATTATCATCGAAGGAAGAAGGAAGTTCGGCAGCGGATTCTGTAACGGATTTAACGGATGGAAGAAAGAATCAAGCAGGAAGTTCGGTAACGGATTCTGTAACGGATAAAATAAGGCAGAAAAAAGTCCGTGTGAATAATGAGAAAAATGTTTCTCGCCTTTCCAGCAGTAATGCTGTCATCCAAAACCTCAAAGCAAAAATCCCCAACCGCATAATTGTGCGATCTTCGGCGGCGGGAGAAGATGGCGATACCAGTTCCGCCGCCGGACAATATCAAACCATTGGGCCTGTTTTGACTGAAGCAGAATTGCTCGACGGCATTAACCGCTGTCGCCAGTCTTATTGGACTTCCGAAGCTGTGGCTTACCGCCGCCAGCGACAACTCCCCGATACTCAAATGGCTGTTTTGATTCAGCCTTATATTGAGGGCAAAGTTGCCGGAGTTATGTTCAGCCGCAATCCTTTAGATGGCGGTTCTCAGATAATTATTGAAGCTTTGCCAGGAGGTGCAGAATCTGTTGTCGGTGGACAAGTTACTCCGGTTCATTTAGAAGTTGATTTTACCCAGCCTGAAACTTTAGAACAAAATTTAAACGAACTTGAAATCAATTCAATTGTTGACAAAAAAATTATAGCAGAATTAGTCAGACAAGCGCAAGCCATCGAAGCTTTTTTTCACGGCATCCCCCAGGATATTGAGTGGAGTTGGGATGGGGAAAAAGTTTGGATTTTGCAAAGCCGCCCGATTACTAATTTGCAGCCGTTTTGGACGCGCACTATTGCAGCAGAAGTGATTCCCGGCGCAATTCGCCCACTAACTTGGTCGATTAATCGGCCCTTGACTTGCGGGGTTTGGGGAGAAATATTTAAGGTTGTTTTAGGGGAAAGAGCTGTTAATTTAAACTTTACTGAAACGGCTACTTTGCTGGGTTCTCACGCCTATTTCAATGCGACTTTGTTGGGCGAAATCTTTCGGATGATGGGATTGCCGGAGCAGGGTTTGGAATTTTTGCTCAGAGGGCAGAAGATGGGTAAGCCGCCGTTGATGAAGGTTTTACCGAATTTGCCCGGTTTGTGGCGTTTGGTGCAGCGTGAGCGGGCGCTCAATGCAGAATTTGAGGCCGATCGCACTTCTATTTTCCTACCCGCACTGCAAAGTCTTTTGAAGGAAGAAGGAAGAAGGAAGAGGGAAGAGGGAAGAGGGAAGAAGGAAGATGGAGAGGAATTGGGAAATCCCAATTATCAGTATTTGTCGGAGTTGTTGGATAAATCGGAAAAAATTCAGGAGTGGCTGAAGCCGATTACTTATTACAATATCTTAGGCCCGATCGGGCTGGCAATTCGCAAATCAATTTTTCGCGTTGACGATGACTGGCTTGTCAATGATACCGCTCCTGAAATCGCTTCGGTGCGAGCTTTGCAGCAGTTGGCTCAAAAGTTGCGACAAGCTGCTGTTTCGCAGTCTGACGAGACTGTTTCAGCGGCACAGTTGGCACAGACATTTGCTGAAACTCCGGCTTTACAAGCAGACTTTGAAAACTGGCTTGATATTTACGGATATTTGAGCGAAGTGGGAACCGATATCGCTGTTCCTACTTGGCGGGAACAGCCGGAAACTTATCAAAAATTGCTGATAACTCTGGCTCAAAAACCTGCTGTTGCTAATTTAGCAGAAACTGGTGCATCAGGCTTGACTTTTGCGCAGAAGTGGCGCTTAAATAAATGTCAGGAGCGAGCTTTAGTTAAAAACCAAATTAGCGAAATTTACGCGCGGTTGTTGGCTCATCTGCGCTGGACTTTTTTAGCCATAGAAGCCTGCGGATTGGAAATGCAAGTATTTGAGGAACCTGGAGATATCTTTTATCTGGAATTTGGGGAGATTCAGCAGTGGATTCGCAGCGGCGCGAGTGTTTCTTTTCAGGATACGATTAGGCAAAGGCGCGAACAGTTAACAACCGATCGCGATCGCACTATCCCACCTGTAGTCTACGGCAATTTGCTGCCAAATTCTCGTAAAAGGTCGATCAACCTCGCAACATCAACAACCGCTATCATGCAGGGAATCCCCGCCAGTATCGGCTGCGTCGAAGGTTTTGTGCAGATTTGCCGCACCGTGACAGCAGATTTAGGCGAAAATGCGATCGTCGTAGTACCCTACACCGATGCAGGTTGGGCACCGCTACTATTAGGAGCAACAGCAATTATATCTGAAGTTGGCGGCCAATTGTCTCACGGAGCGATCGTCGCTCGCGAGTACAAAATTCCCGCAGTTATGAATATTGCTGAAGCCACAACTCGCTTGCGAGACGGTCAAAAAGTTCGCGTAGATGGATATCTCGGCACTGTAGAATTGCTCGAATAGTAACCCGCCTCAATCGACTTGAATTGCCAAAATAATTAGGACGGGCTAGAAGCCCATCCCACATTTTTTTCATGTGGGATGGGCTTCTAGCC
>JAJAYT010000281.1 GCA_026786085.1 Microcoleus sp. CAN_BIN18
ATTTGATAGCGGTACTGGCTGGCCGAGTTTTTCTGACCCGATAAAAGGGGCGATCGCCACATCGATCGATAATTCGCTGTTTGGGACTAGAATTGAGGTGCATTGTCGTCGCTGCGGCGGGCATTTGGGGCACGTATTTGATGATGGCCCTGCACCTACGGGCAAACGCTACTGCATGAATGGTGTTGCGATGAAGTTTATTGCTGGCTGAGGTTGTTTCACTGCGATAAAGAAACCGGGTTTCTGCGTAAATCTCGGTGAGGATGCTTAAATTCTCGTAGAAACGCGGTTTCTTGCTCCGGTGAGTGTGGAATCCCATAATTATCGACGGGGAATATGGCAGGTGCAGGCGGATTCGCGCGGATGGTATAGTGATTTTTGGGACGTGAGGACAGGGAGGTTATGAATGACGGCTGAAGAACTTTTAGAAATATACGCTGAAGGCGAACGTAATTTTCCGAAAGCACAGTTAACTAGGGCAGACCTTAAAGGTGCCGATCTGAGTGGGATAAACCTACAGGGTGCTAATTTGCGTGAAGCTAATTTGAGTGGTGCTGATTTGACTGGCGCAAACCTAACAAAAGCATATCTTCAATCTGCTAATTTGACTGGAGCATCGCTGACAAGTGCAAACTTGAGTAAAGCAAATCTGACAAGCTCCAACTTGACTAATGCTAATCTTGACAAGGCAAATCTTAGTGGTGCAAACCTAATCTCTACTAACCTAAGTGGAGCCTCCTTGTTTCAGGCAGACTTAAATAGAGCTAACTTGACTAACGCTAATCTGACTGGAGCCAACCTGGCTCAAGCAAATTTAACTGCAACAATTCTAAGTGGTGTACAATTCTTAGAGGCAAATCTCAACGGTTGTAAACTCAGATCCGTCGATTTGCAAAGAAGCAATCTGTCAGGAATGAAGTTGATAGATGTAGATTTAAGTGTGGCAGACTTGGGAGAAGCTAACCTTAAAAAAGCCTGTTTGCAAGGTGCGAATCTAGAAAGATCAAATCTGCAAGGAGCAAACTTAATGGGAGCAGATTTAAGTAGAGCAAACTTGAAAAAGGCAGACTTAACTAACGCAAGAATCTATGGCTGGAATATCGAAAATGCAGACTTCACTGGTGCTATAATGCCCGATGGAGAAATCTACCAGCCCGAAACCTCCGATGGAGAACTCCACCAGCCCGAAACCTCGGAAAAATTATCCCAAAAAGTGACATCTATGACGCGCAAAATTATTCGTACTGACAAAGCACCGGCACCGGTGGGCCCTTACAATCAAGCGATCGCCGCAACGGGCACTATGCTATTTGTAGCAGGTCAAATTGCGATCGACATTCGACTAAACGATATCGTCTACACCGACGACGTGGCCAAGCAAACCGAACAAGTTATGGCAAATCTCGAAGCGATTCTCACAGAAGCCGGCGCTACTTGGTTGGATGTGGTAAAAACTACGGTTTTTCTCAAAGATATGAATGATTTTGCCGCCGTGAATGCGGTTTATGCGAAATATTTTGATGCGGAAACTGCGCCGGCGCGCGCTTGTGTGGAGGTTTCGCGTTTACCCAAGGACGTGTTGGTAGAGATTGATTGTATTGCGGTTATTTAAATTCATCTGACTCGGCGGTTGAAACCGCGACTACACAAACGACGTCCGCCTCCGCGGACTGAAGAAATAAAGATGGGACTCGGCGGTTGAAACCGCGACTGGCGCGCATCTAATTTTCAAAATTCTCTTTCTTAAAACTCTTGTGGGGTGGGCTTCTAGCCTGCCCAAAAAGTTAAACCTAAATACAAAACAGCTTATCTGTCAAAATATTAACACGGAGATTCCAGAAATCGAAGGGTAAAGTGCGCGATTGTATTTACTCCCACAGCCGATCGCAATTGATCTGTCGCTGTCGCGCACTCTACTCCCAAATCAACCCGCAACAACCGGATTGAATCTTGATTAGCAATTAGCAATTACCTGCTAGCAATTACTAATTACCACCGATAAATCAGCAATTAGCAATTACTTTTGAGCAATTACCAATTACCAACCCTAAACTACTTATTCAGCGCTTCGCGGGCGGCTACCGCTTCATCGGGATGAATGTTCAAACGGGTCAAATTGATTCGACCTTTGTTGTCAATTTCTCGCACTTTGACAATCACTTCATCATTCACAGCTAACTCGTCTTCCACTTTCCCAACGCGGTAATCCGCTAACTGGGAAATGTGAATCATTCCTTCTTTTCCTGGCAGAATTTCGACGAAAGCGCCGATCGGAATAATTCGAGTTACTGTGCCCACATACACGTCTCCGGCATTTAACTTGCGTGTCATGCCTTGGATAATGCTGTAAGCCCGCTGAGCTTTTTCGCCGTCGTTGCCAGCAATTGTGACTGTTCCGTCGTCTTCGATGTCAATCTTGACACCAGTTTCTTCGGTGATGGCTTTGATTGTTTTGCCACCAGGCCCAATTACCAAACCGATGAATTCGGGATCGATTTTCAGCGTTAGCAAGCGCGGTGCAAACGGCGACATTTCCTTGCGGGGAGTGTCGATAGTTGCCAACATTCTTTCTAAAATGTGCAGTCTCGCAGGTTTTGCTTGACGGATGGCAGTAGCAATCACATCTAAGGGCAAACCTTTGATTTTCATGTCCATTTGCAAAGCAGTAATTCCGGTGTCGGTACCGGCTACTTTGAAGTCCATGTCGCCTAAGAAGTCTTCAATTGCCTGAATGTCAGTCAAAATTCGGACTTCATCGCCTTCTTTAATTAAGCCCATTGCCGCGCCGCTGACGGGTTGCGAAAGGGGAACGCCTGCATCCATTAATGCTAGCGTTGAGGCGCAAACTGAACCCATTGATGTTGAACCGTCGGAGGAGAGGATTTCGGAAACTACGCGAATGACGTAGGGGAAATCTTCTTTGGATGGCAAAACTGGCAGCAAAGCGCGTTCTGCTAGGGCTCCGTGACCGATTTCTCGGCGGCCGGGCGATCGCATCGGCCTAGTTTCTCCCACGGAATACGGCGGGAAATTGTAGTGATGCAGGTAGCGTTTGTCTTGCTGCGGGTGCAAGTCGTCTCCTAAATCTTGGGCATCGCCTGGAGTTCCCAGGGTAGCTGCGGACAAGACTTGGGTTAACCCGCGATTGAACAACGCACAGCCGTGTACTCGCGACGGCAACACGCCTACGCGACAAGAAACTGGTCGCACCTCGTCTAGCTTGCGGCCGTCTATGCGGACGCCATCTTCGATGATTTGCTTGCGCATCATTTTCTTGGTAACGTCTTTGAAAACGTTGCCAATTGCTTTGCCGTTGGCGCTGGCGGCTACTTTGATCGGATCGTCTTCGGCAAGTTCGGCGATCGCAGATTCGACTGCATTTGCCTTAACTTCGTCCAAAGCTGCATTCCGTATTGCTTTGTCTTTTTCAAATCTTGACAAAATGATGCGGATGGGCTCTTGGGCGCGATCGCGAATGAAGTTTTCGAGGGCGAAATCTTGCGGTGGGCGTTCCTCTACCACGAAATCGATGCCCAATTCTGCCATGATTTCGCGCTGGGCTTGAATCAAGTCACAGGCTGCTTCATAGCCGAAGTCGATCGCCTCGATGATATCCTGTTCTGGCAATTGGTTGGCGCTGGCTTCCACCATGATTACTCCGTCTGGAGAACCTGCTACCACGAGATCCAACTCGCCTTCTTTGATTTCGCTGTAGGTTGGGTTGATGATGAAATCGTCCCCTACCAAACCGACTCGCACTGCCGCCATCGGCCCATAAAACGGCATTTTCGCCAGCAAAATGGCTACTGAAGCGCCTGTCACCGCCAAAACGTCTGGGGGTACTTGTTCGTCCATCGACAGCGTTGTGGCTACGACTTGGATGTCGTCTCGCAACCAGCTTGGGAATAGCGGGCGCAACGGGCGATCGATCAAACGGCCAGTCAAAGTCACTTTTTCTGGGGGCCGCCCTTCCCGGCGCAAAAATCCACCGGGAATTTTACCGCCAGCGTAGAGTCTCTCTTCGTAATCTACTAACAGGGGCAGGAAATCTATTCCCTCTCTCCCCTGCGATCGAGTCGCCGTCACTAAAACCGCCGTGTCACCCGACTGAATCAACACTGCACCGCCTGCTTGAGGCGCCAGTAAACCAATCTTCAATCTAATATCCCTTCCATCAAAGGATATCGACTTGTCTATCTCTACCATGTAGGACTGCTTCCTTATCTACCACTTTCTTTCTCTGTCGGGATCGTAGCATTACCACAGGATGTTTGAGAGGAACTAGCCAAAAGAGAGAGATAATCGTTGGGCGATCGACCCTGGGCGCCTCGATTGTAAGCATTTATACTCTTTGATGATTTTTTGCCCGATCGTCGGGTCGATTCTCCGGTCGATCGCCCGCTTAACGCCTGAAATAGATGGTACGATGGGTTTTCGATTGGTAATCGGTAATTGGTAATCGGTAATTGGTAATCGGTAATTGGTAATTGGTAATTGGTAATTGGTAATCGGTAATTGGTAATCGGTAATTGGTAATGGATAATTATTTCTCATGACTGATGACTCATGAATGATGACTCCGTTATCTGCGTACTCTGCGGTTCGTTATCCAAAAAATTATTAATAAATCTTCTAAAAAAGCTTTAGTAAGTCTCGCAATTAAATAAAAAAATCAGGATAAAAAAATGGCAATCTTACACGGCAGTTGGATACTAGAAAACGCCAAAAGTGGGTTATTTATTTGGGGAGAAACTTGGCGAAAGATTGGGGCGATCGATATCGTTGAATCGGGGACAAGTCTACAGCATCCTTTAGCAATGACGGAATCTGAATTTAAGATTTTCCTAACTTCCTTGCAGCAGTCTGGCAAACTCAACTGGCAATTACCAGAAACCGCAGAGATTCAGGAGAAAAGTAAGAAAACTAGGCGACCCGCCAAAACGACCACCGCAGCCCTTCCTACGGAAAATTTATCGGTTCTGAGGCAAGTTCGGGCGATCGCACTTCCCACTCAAATCTCGGCAGACAGCGCAACTCTGATGCCGCAGCACTCAGCCGCCGCACTGTCAGAACCGGCCCAAACTGAGGAAATTTATCTTTATCCGTGGCAAGTCGAGGGTTATTTACTCAATCCTCAAGCAGCTTTTGTTTTCTTGCAATCACTTCCGCTCAACAGTACAGAACCCGACTCTTTTGTTGGCTCAGATTTGCGTTTTTGGTCTCATATTTCTAGGTGGAGTTTGGATTTGTTGGCAAGGTGCAAGTTTTTGCCAGCTTTGGAGCAACTATCGGATGGTTCGGCTATTGCTAAATGGCAACCTTTGTTAGATAGTTCGACAGATATTCTTCGTCTCGCTACTTTTTCTAAGCAAATGCCGACGGCTTGCAGAACATATCAGAAGGGTTCGGTAGCGGATTCTGTAGCGGATGTAACGGATGCAAGATTGGCAGCGGATTTAGCGGATGTAACGGATTTAAGAGATGGAAGTTCGGTAGCGAGGGAGGTATGGGCTTTAGCGGTGGATTTGCCTGTGGGGGCTGAGGATTTGGTGTTGGGGTTTTTGAGTAGTGTGGTAGATTGTGAAGTGCGATCCTCTTCGAGGGCTGCGCTAACGGCTATTGGGTCAAATTTAGATATCAAAACTGTTTCTCCAACCCGCGAATGGCTGCAAGCTTTGCACCAGGAATCTGGAATTGTTAAAGCTGAATCCTCAGCCTTGGAAAAGTTGGCAACTAAGCTGAATACTTGGAGTGCGCCGCTGCAAAATGCACTATCTCAACAAAGTCTATTTCGCACTTGTTTTCAACTCATCCCGCCAGCGCCAGGTAAGGTAGAATGGAGTTTAAATTATTGTTTGCAAGCAGCAGATGAAGCGGATTTTTTGGTAGATGCTAGAACTATTTGGAACAACTCTGTTGAGAGTTTTAATTATGCGGGGCGGACAATACAATTACCTCAAGAAACTTTGCTCAGCGGCTTGGGTTTGGCCTCAAAACTTTATCCGTTCATTGAACCGAGTTTGCAAGCACAGCGGCCTCAATCTTGTCTGTTAAAACCGTTAGATGCTTACAATTTTATCAAGTCTGTGGCTTGGCGGTTTACTGATAGCGGGTTGGGCGTTGTTTTGCCGCCGAGTTTGACTCATACTGATGGTTGGGCGAGTCGTGTGGGTTTGAGCATTCAAGCGGAAACTCCCAAATTGAATCCTGCTAAGGGTGGACTGGGTTTGCAAAGTCTGTTAAATTTTAAGTGGGAATTGTCGATCGGCGGACAGCGCATTTCTAAGGCTGAATTTGAGAGATTGGTAGAGTTGAATTCGCCTTTGGTGGAAATTAACGGCGAGTGGGTGGAGTTGCGCGCAACCGATGTCAGGGCGGCTCAAACTTTTTTTGCTAGTCGCAAAGAGCAAATGACTCTTTCTTTGGAGGATGCTTTGCGTTTGGCTTCGGGCGATTCTCAGATGATTGAAAAGTTGCCGGTAGTCAATTTTGCAGCAACTGGTCAACTTCAGGAGTTGCTGAATACTTTAAATGATAATCAGGCGGTAAGTCCGATCGCAATTCCGGCGAGTTTCCGAGGAGAATTGCGCCCTTATCAAGCGTTGGGAGTTGGCTGGTTGGCTTTCTTAGAACGCTGGGGCTTGGGTGCTTGTCTAGCGGACGATATGGGATTGGGAAAGACGATCCAGCTAATCACTTTTCTGCTGCACTTACAAGAACAAAATGCCCTGAAAGCGCCGACATTACTAGTTTGTCCGACATCAGTATTGGGCAATTGGGAGCGCGAAGTTAAGAAGTTTGGCCCGACGCTGAAAGTGTTAGTTCACCACGGAGACAAACGGGCTAAAGGTAAAGCATTTGCTACCGCAATTAAAGGCAAAGATTTAATAGTTACCAGTTACGCGCTGGTGTTTCGCGATGCGAAGGAAATTCAAGGCATTAAATGGCAAGGATTGGTTTTAGATGAAGCCCAAAATATCAAAAACTCGGAGTCTAAGCAGTCGAAAACAGTACGGGAAATTGAGGCATCTTTTAAAATTGCGCTGACGGGAACTCCGGTGGAAAATAGACTGCAAGAATTGTGGTCAATTTTAGAATTTCTGAATCCCGGCTATTTGGGGCCGCGCAATTTCTTTCAGCGCCGATTTGCAATTCCGATCGAGAAATATGGCGATAGAGAATCATTGCATACTTTGCGATCGCTCGTGCGGCCTTTCATCCTCCGCCGCCTGAAAACTGACAAGGAAATCATCCAAGATTTGCCCGAAAAACAGGAGATGACTGTATTTTGCAGTCTGGCGGCTGGACAGGCCGCACTCTATCAGAAAGTAGTCGAAGAGTCAATAGCTAATTTAGAGTCAGCCGAAGGTATTCAGCGCCGGGGTATGATTCTGGCTTTGCTGGTAAAACTCAAGCAACTTTGCAATCATCCGGCTCTTGTGAACGCTGAAGCTAAGCCGAAGGAATTGAGCATTAACAGCCAAGAATCGGGGAAATTGCAGCGGTTGGTGGAAATGTTGGAAGAGGTTGTCGCTGAGGGCGATCGGGCTTTGATTTTTACTCAATTTGCAGAATGGGGAAAACTCCTAAAACCGCATCTAGAACAGCATTTAGGGCGAGAAGTTTTGTTTTTGTACGGCGGAA
>JAJAYT010000282.1 GCA_026786085.1 Microcoleus sp. CAN_BIN18
CTAATAACCAATAACCAATCACCAATAACCAATCACCAATAACCACTAACCAATAACCACTAACCACTAACCAATAACCACTAACAAATAACTATTCAAACAACCGAAAATAGGGATATCGAATCGGAACTCCCGGCTCTTTTTCTAAATCAAAATTAATCACTTCCCAGCAAGGTTTCTCTTGAGGATCGGGGCTAAAATCGACAGGTAAACCATAAAGCTTGGGCTGTGACAATTCCGATTGACCTCGCCAAGGCGTGCTCCGTTCCAAATAAGTGCTGATTAATTCTCGATATCGTTGGGCAATAATGACACGAGTTGCTTTATAACCTTGAGTATAAAGTCGATCGAGCGCTTCGTGAATTTCAAACCGAATTCCATCGGGATGAGTGTGCTGGCGATACCATTCATCCTCCCAGTAGCGCCAGTGTCGTCCAGACTGAAGGTGAACTAAATCCCCCGTTTTTGGATCTGCCTCAAATGCCCCGTGACGCGGACACAAATACGCATCCGTGAGGGTTAAAGCCGGAATCGTTTGGCGACAGTGGGGACACTGAATTTCCGGGCCAAACATCGGGTATTGCAAGACTACTTCGATCATGTATGGCAGTCCTAAATCAGTACAAATATAGCCTTTCGAGCTCTCATATGAGGTACTATCCGGCATAGGGCATAGGGCATAGGGCATAGGGCATACCTCACCACGCTTGAGAACCGCTATATGTAGGGTAGTGCCCCGTAGCTACCCCCACGGATCTGGGCAATGGTTTGACTTAGGGCGACGCTTCGCGGTTCCTGATCCCAACCACCACGGGGAAGAGCCCCTACAACAATTACACAATTCATTTAGGATCGCTATAGTGCGTCCCAAAATTCTTGCTCTGCAAAAGTGCCAAATGGTTTTATTATATCGCGTATTGACAATTGATTAATCTGTTAAAAGTAAATCTATCGACAAACAAATGAGTAATCTCAACGAATCTCTGACTAAACTCCCTTCCTATTGGCCGATTCCCAATGTCTCCCAAGCTGCTTTTGTGGCCCAAAACGCTGTTGTCATCGGTAGGGTAGAAGTGGCTGCGGGGGCGAGTATTTGGTACGGGGCGGTGGTGCGAGGGGATGTGGAGTGCATTGCGATCGGCTGTAGCACTAATATCCAAGATGGAGCTATTTTACACGGCGATCCGGGGAAACCGACGGTTTTGGAAGATTTTGTGACGATCGGACACCGAGCCGTAATTCACTCAGCTTACATTGAACGGGGTTGTTTGATCGGGATTGGGGCGATCGTCCTAGATGGAGTGAGGGTGGGAACAGGCTCGATCGTCGGTGCAGGGGCGGTTGTGACGAAGGACGTTCCCCCTCACACGCTGGTTGCTGGAGTGCCTGCCAAGCGGCTGCGAGACTTGTCTGAAGAGGAATCTGCGGAGTTGGTGGAGCACGCTAAGCGTTACGAAAAGTTGGCTTTGGTGCACGCGGGGAAAGGGACTGATTTGGGGTTTGCTGAGGTGAAAGTGTAGCAAATAGTCTCATCACTGCTAAACTATTGTAATTAAAATCAAGCAAAAAAGTATTGATTTATAATGACTTACACCACAGAAAAACTCCTAACTTTTGAAACATTCCTTGATCGCTATTGTGACAACTTCCGCTACGAACTTGCTGACGGAGAATTAGTTGAGATGGAACCCACAGGCCCCCATGAAACCGTCGGCGGTAAACTCGCAACTCAAATCGGCATCATCCTCACAGCAGAAAAACTACCTTGGTTCATTCCCCGCACTTGTTTAATCCGTCCATTTTCAGGCGCAGCTACGGCGCGCCGTCCCGATATTGTCGTGTTAGATGAAACCGCCCTTGTCAGCGAACCCCTCTGGGAAAGAGAGCCTATGATTACCTTGGGGCGATCGATTAAATTGGTGGTAGAAGTCGTCAGCACCAATTGGGAAACAGATTACGCCAGAAAAGTTGAAGAATATGCTCTTTTAGGAATTCCTGAATATTGGATTGTTGATTATCGTGGATTGGGTGGCGTGGCTTTTATCGGTAAACCGAAACAACCTACTATCACAGTTTGTCAACTGATTGACCAAGATTATATTCAGCAACAATTTCGACTAGGTGAACCAGTTATTTCTCCTCTGCTAAACAACTTGCAACTTCGCTTAGATGATATTCTGCCCCGATAAAACTGCCTCCGTATTTATGAGTGAAGGTACTTTCTTAAATCTAAAATCCAAAATCTAAAATCGATTGATTGATATGAATAACGATCGCACATCCAATCCAAACATCCCTCCACACACCTGGAAACGCGCCATTGGCAAGGGTTGGGAGAATCCCTATACAGTCCGGTACGCCAGCAATCTTGACGACGGCCCCTGGCACGGAATGCCTTTGGGTGGCTTTGGGGCTGGCTGCATCGGGCGATCGCCCCGTGGAGACTTCAACCTCTGGCATATCGACGGTGGTGAACACATTTTTAATAGTTTGCCCGCTTGTCAATTCAGTATTTTTGAAGAATATTGTGGTAAAAAACAAGCTTTCGCACTGTGTACAGAACCGCCCGCAGATGGCAGTTTATCTAGTTGGAAATGGTATCCTTTTGAAGGAAGAAGGAAGAAGGAAGAAGGAAGAATGGAAGATGAAGAAGTAACGGGAGAAGAGTCTAATTCTGGGACTTATCATGCTTTGTATCCGCGCAGTTGGTTTGTTTATGAAAATGTATTTCAGGCTGAATTAAGCTGCGAACAGTTTTCGCCAATTTTGCCGAATAACTATCAAGAAAGCAGTTACCCGGTAGCTATGTTTGAATGGGTGGCGCACAATCCGACAGATGCGCCGATTACTCTCAGCATCATGTTAACTTGGGAGAATATTGTCGGCTGGTTTACTAATGCCAATAAATCCCCAGAAATCAAAGTGCGCGATGATGGTAGTCCCGCCTATGACTATCAACCTCGATGGGGAGAAAGTGGCGGGAATATGAATTTGCTGGTGGAAGATTTTCACCGAATTGGCTGCGTGATGACGCGCTTAAATGCTGATGATCAGCCAAAAGAAGGGGATGGACAATGGGCGATCGCCACTATTACCAATCCAGCCGTAGAAGTATTCTACCAAACTCGCTGGAATCCTGCGGGGAAGGGCGATGACATTTGGCAGAACTTTTCTGGTGATGGTTGTTTGTTAGATGACAAAGACGAGACAGCCTGCGATCCAGGAGAAAGATCCGCCTGTGCGATCGCAGTTCGGTTTACTGTTCGACCAGGAAAAACTCGCAAGATTCCCTTTATTTTATCATGGGATTTGCCCATTACTGAATTTGCACCGGGAGTTGAGTATTATCGTCGCTATACGGATTTCTTTGGGCGCAATGGCAAAAATGCTTGGTCAATCATCCGCACTGCAATGAAGCATTCTGATACTTGGCGCGAAAGTATTGAAGCTTGGCAAAAACCGATTTTGGAACGGGAAGATTTGACTGATAGTTTCAAAATGGCTTTGTTTAATGAATTGTACATATTAACTGACGGCGGTACACTTTGGAGTGCGGCTAACGAACGCGATCCGAATGGTCAATTTGGAGTTTTGGAGTGCATTGATTACCGTTGGTATGAAAGTTTAGATGTGCGGCTTTACGGTTCTTTTGCTTTGTTGATGTTGTGGCCGGAATTAGAAAAATCGGTAATTATCGCTTTTGCTAGGGCAATTTCGGCGGGGGATGATACGCCGAGAGTTGTTGGCTGGAATCAAGCATCGGCGATTAGAAAAGCAGTCGGTGCGACTCCACACGATTTAGGCGCTCCGAACGAACATCCTTGGGAGAAAACCAATTATACTAGCTATCAAGATTGTAATTTGTGGAAGGATTTGCCTTGCGATTTTGTGTTGCAGGTTTATCGGGATTTCTTGTTGACTGGTGGCACGGATTATGAGTTTTTGCAAGATTGTTGGCCGGCGATTGTTGAGGCTTTGGCTTATCTGAAAACCTTTGATGAGGATGGAGATGGCATCCCGGAGAATTCGGGTGCACCGGATCAGACGTTTGATGATTGGCAAATGCGGGGGATTAGTGCCTACTGTGGCGGTTTGTGGTTAGCTGCGTTGGAGAGTGCGATCGCGATCGGCGAAGTCTTAGAAGATAGAGCACCAGAGATAATTCCCAATCCTCCAGCCAAGATAGCATTATACCACAGTTGGCTGGAGCAAGCTAGACCAAATTATCAACAAAAACTCTGGAATGGTCAATATTATCGCTTGGATAGCGAGAGTAATTCCGAAGTGGTGATGACGGATCAATTGTGCGGTCAATTTTACGCAAAACTGTTGGGATTGCCGGATATTGTACCGCCAGAATGTGTAGTTAGCGCGTTAGAGACTGTGTACGAATCTTGCTTTTTGAACTTCAAAGATGGTGAGTTTGGGGCGGCCAATGGGGTGATGTTGAATGGTTCCCCGGAAAATCCGAATGCGACTCATCCTCTGGAGGTTTGGACGGGGATTAATTTTGGGTTAGCGGCTTTTTTGGTGCAGATGGGAATGGAGGAGAAGGCGTTTAAGTTGACGGATGCGGTGGTGCGGCAAATTTATGAGAATGGGTTGCAGTTTCGGACACCGGAAGCGATTACGGCGGTGGGGACTTTTCGGGCTAGTCACTATTTGCGGCCGATGGCTATTTGGGCAATCTATTATGTGATGAATCAGAAAACCGCAGATGTAGGCAGATGAGTGCTGATAGGACTGGCAAAAACCCTATTTGTAGGGTGCCCAATGCGCACCTTACTACTTGGGAATTTTCCAGTCCTAGAAAAGCAGTTTTTTCAGTAATTATACTGATTGACAAATGCAATTAGGTCTTAACTTATGACGAATGGATGAACACCGATTAATATCAATTCCGGTTGGATCGTCAGTAATTGTTTACTACTTGAACAATACTGATGCAACCGGAAACTATATAAGGCAAATAAGCTCGATTTGTGATAATTATTTAGCCTGTCATCTATAGATATGAAAAATCGGCTTTTTATCAGATTGAAAAAATGATCGATCATTTTTCCGGATCGAAGTTATTGAGGATGAAAGTTAAGTATATCGATTAACTAAGTGCAAGCAATTACAACATTGGGTCAGGGGCGACAAACCTTCAAATGCTGATTGGGTAAGCATTTTTACTTGATTTATTTGCACTTATTTATGACGAAAATTTTCTAGTAGTGACCGATCGCCCTATAAGAAAGCCCAACCTTTGGTTTTCAGTTACTTCTAATCCTTGATTACTCATCATCACGAGAAAAACTATGGCTACTCCCTTCAATGGTACTTTGGGTCAAACAACTAATTTCAGCACCATCAATGACTTGATCGCAAAATGGGCTACTGCTTCCCAAAATAAAGGCATCAAGCTGTCTGGGTTAGCTTTTGATGGCACAGAAACTAACTATCTTAATCCTACTGCGATCGGCAACCTCACTTTGGCAACGAACGAAAACCCTAAAAGCTGGTTAAGTTACGGCAATGCCGCTGGTATTGGTGTCCCATCTGCTTATGGTGGTTGGTTCACCGACGTTAATAAAATTCGGGCGGAAATCAATTATGACCCCAACACCAATCAATCTCAGGCGCTGAAGGTGCAATGGGCGGATAACCAAGATGTGACTAGCGCCACGATCGACGTAAGTGCATTGAGTTCTAAAAAAACTCTAGGAGTGGGCGATCAAGGGAATGAAGTTGGTCTGATGCAAGTCTTCAATAATGGGGTTTTGGTACCGGCTACCAATTTTACTGTGACTCGCCTCAACGCTCCGGCCACTCAAAAACCTCTGTCTGTGTCTTCAAATGGAGTGACTTTTACAGGCGATCGCAACGATGGCAGTTTACAATTCAAAATAGAAGCAAACCCTTCCAGCGGCCTGGCTTTTGACGAACTGCGCTTCTCCGCCAAAGCCTATGATAGCCCGAGCGCTGCCTACCTCGCCACCCCCTTCAAAGACGATAGTTCCGACTACCTAGTGCGGAACATTCAATATCAAGGCGTTGAGGTGACGCCAACCCCAACTCCGACACCAACTCCAACGCCTCCAAGTGTCTTCCAGTTCGACCAATCAAGCTACACAGTAAATGAAGGCGGTGTGGCGACGATTAACGTTACTCGCACAGGTGGTACAGCGGCTGCATCGATTAACTACGCTACTGTTAACGGTTCTGCAATCGCTGGTGGGACAGCACCCGATTACACTGTGGCGGCGGGGGCGTTGAATTTTGCTGCGGGGCAAACTACCGCTAGTTTCACGGTAGCCTCTTTGAACGATTTGCTTTTGGAATCGCCAGAAACAGTTAATTTGGTGCTTAGCGGTGGCAATGTGGGCAGTAATCCGTCAATTTTGACGATTAA
>JAJAYT010000283.1 GCA_026786085.1 Microcoleus sp. CAN_BIN18
ATCCGTTAAAGATGCAACAAATTTAGCTCGCAAATTGCTTGAGGGTGAAAAGATTGCCACACCGGACATCCAAGGAAGTGCAGTTTTTATCGCCGATGAATTAAGTAATATTCCGTTTTACATCCACCATTTAATTGCTAAACTCAAATCGCGCGATGGTTCAGGGGACATCGCAGCTATTAAGGAAGTCATTGCTGATTGTTTGGACGACCCGCTGAATCCCTGGAAAATGGAATATTATCGGGAGCGAATTGATAGTTACTACGATGAAAAGCAGCGTCCTTATGCTCTGAATTTGCTCGATATTTTGGTGGCGGCGGGCGCGTCTTTGTCCTTTGATGAGTTATTTGCTGGTATCAAGCAAGAGTCGGAAACTCAAGATAAGGAAATGGCGCGGAAAGTTTTAAGACTTTTGGAACAGGATTATTATCTTTATAAGAAAGATGGCAGATATCAATTTCGGTATGCGCTGATTCAAAAATACTGGAAATCCTTAAGATGTTGAGATTCTGCTCGTTACCAGGAACAGCCTGGAAATCAATTAATCTTCTTGAGTCCGCGGAGGCGGACATCGTTTGTGTAGACGCGGTTTCAACCGCCGTCTCATCTAAAATAACCAACACAATCAATCCATGAAAAACACATTAATCTCACGATTTACTCCCAGCTTGATGGCACCAGAAACCCTCGAAGCCATCCTCGTACAGCGTCACAAACTGGCAAACTATTTAGTAGAAAACATCCGCGAAAGCGCCCTCACAGCCAACAAACATTATCAACTGCTAATCGGGCCGCGCGGCATTGGCAAAACCCACTTAGTATCTCTGATTTATCACCGCATTTCTAAGATGGAGGATTTGCAGGATAAATTGCTAATTGCATGGCTGAGGGAAGAAGAATATGGGATAGCATCTTTCTTGGATTTGTTGATTGCAATATTGCGCGCCATTGGTAAAGAATATCCCGCAGAATATCAAGCCAAGTTACACGATGCTGTCGAAGGGCTTTATGAGTCGCCGGAGGATGCTGAATCTGTGGCGGCACAATTGTTGATAGATTTTATTGGAAATCGCGTTTTGCTGTTGATTGTGGAAAATTTGGATGATGTATTTGGCGGGTTGGGCGATATCGGACAAAAGCAGTTTAGGGCTTATCTTCAAAATCATGGGTTTTTGACTATTTTGGCAACTTCCCAAAGTTTGTTTGATGGCATTGAATCGCGCGATCAGCCTTTTTACGGCTTTTTTTATAGTCATACTTTAAAGGAATTAGAACTCGATGATGCTGTAGCTTTGTTACATCAGATTGCTAGCTTGGAAGGGAAAAGCGAATTAGCATCTTTTATTCAAGATTCAACGGGACGAGATCGCATTAAAGTTGTGCATTTCCTTTCTGGCGGCAGTCCCCGGATTTATATGGTTTTCTCCGATTTTCTGGTTAACCGCGAATCTCTAAATAAACTCGTGGAAACATTTATGGCGATGCTGGACGATTTAACGCCGTATTACCAGGATCGGATGAAATATATCTCAAATCAGCAGCGCAAGATTGTTGATTTTTTGGCAGATTTGCGCCACGCTGTCTCGGTAAAAGAAATTGCTAAACGCTGTTTTATCACTCACCAAACTGCATCTAGTCAACTGAAAAATTTGCGGCAAAAGGGTTATGTGAAAAGTGAAGAAATCGGGCGGGAGTCTTGGTACGAATTGCGGGAACCGCTGATGCGTTTTTGTTTGGAAGTTAAGAAGCAGCGCAATGAACCGATTAGATTGTTGGTGGATTTTTTGCGGGTTTGGTACACGCGGGAGGAGTTGCAGCAGCGATTGGGATTGAGGATGGCGGATGTTGATTTTGCGGATAAGGAAAGTCGTTTTGAGTATCGGCAAAATTTGCCACCGATTCCACCTGATGCTTTGATGGAACGAGAATATTATACGCGGGCGCTGGAGGCAATTGAGAAAAATGAGGAAGACCCGCGTTGGCAGGCTTATTTTGATGAAATTGAAGATTGTCGGGAACAGGAAGATGATGTTTCGGCTTTAGCATATGCGGAAAAATTGGTAACAAGTCGCGGTGAGGCAAAGGATTGGTCGGAAAAGGGACGCTGCTTGAATAGGCTTAAACGCTACGATAAAGGTTTGGAATGTTTGGAGAAAGCTATTAAAATTGACTCTAATTATGCGAGGGCTTGGGCTTATCAAGGTAATGTATTTAAGAACCTCGAACGCTATGATGAAGCCTTACTATCCTTCGATCGCGCGATCGAACTTGACGGTAACGATAATTTAGTTTGGGCTTGGCGAGGCAATGTACTCGACGACCTCAAACGCTATGATGAAGCCTTAATTTCCTTAGAGCGGGCGATCGAACTTGACCCCAATGATAAGTGGGATTGGCATATGCGAGGCAATGTACTCGACAACCTCAAACGCTATGATGAAGCCTTAGTATCTTACGATCGCGCGCTCGAACTAGATGCCAATGATAAGTGGGCTTGGGCTAATCGAGGCAATGTACTCTACAACCTCAAACGTTATGATGAAGCCTTAGTATCCTTCGATCGCGCGATCGAACTTGATGCCAATTATAATCAGTTGACTTGGGTTTTACGAGGCGATGTACTCAAAAACCTCGAACGCTATGAGGAAGCTTTAGAATCTTTTGATAGGGCGATCGAACTTGATGCCAATTATAATCAGTTGACTTGGGTTTTACGAGGCGATGTACTCAAAAACCTCGAACGCTATGAGGAAGCTTTAGAATCCTTTGATAGGGCGATCGAACTTGACCCCAATGATCCGTGGGCTTGGACTTTACGAGCCAATCTACTCGACCACCTCAAACGCTATAATGAAGCCTTGGTATCTTACGATCGCGCACTTGCAATTGATGCCAATTATCAGTCGGCTTGGGCTAATCGAGGTAATGTACTCGACAACCTAAAACGCTATGATGAAGCCTTAGTATCTTACGATAGCGCGCTTGCAATTGATGCCAATTATCAGTCGGCTTGGTTTAGCCGAGGCAGTATACTCAGCAACCTTAAACGTTATGATGAAGCCTTAGAATCTTACGATCGCGTACTCGAAATTAATGCCAATTATGACGGGGCTTGGGTTTTCCGAGGCGATGTACTCAATAAGCTCAAACGCTATGATGAAGCTTTAGCATCATTTGATAGGGCGATCGAACTTGATGCCAATTATGAGTGGGCTTGGCGTAACCGAGGCTATCTACTTAACAACCTCAAACGTTATGATGAAGCCTTAGAATCCTTTGATAAAGCCATTGAACTTGATGCCGATTCTTTTTCTACATGGGCTCGGCTTATTCGAGGTGATGTACTCAATAAGCTCAAACGCTACGATGAAGCTTTAGCATCTTATAAAGAAGCTTTAATCTCTTGTGATAAAGAGATCGCACTTGGCGAGCAACATTCATCTATCTTCTTCAACCGCGCCATTGCCATTCTCGGATTAAATCGTTGGAATGAAGGCATCACCGCCTTAGACGACGCATTCCAACGCCTCAAACCCGATAATGAAGCCGCCCCAGAAGATGCCGAGTTAATTATCAGAAACCTATTCGCGAACACGAACGATCCAGCGATATCTCAGACTCGCATCACCAGCCTAATTGCAGTTTACGAAAAACACAAAAATCTCTCAATTTTAGGACAGGGAATCGTGCGAAACATCCCCGCGCTAATGTCAGAAATGGTCAGCGACAAAGCCGCCCGCACTTGGTTAGAATTGTGGCAAGAACAAACCAGCAACTACGAACAATTCCAAATTCCCATCCGCCTGCTGAATGCGGCTGTCCGCTATAAGGAAACCAAGGGCGACAGACGAGTTTTGCTAGAACTTCCCATTGAAGAACGCAGTTTATTAGAACCGTTGGTGTCAGGAAAAGTAGAATAGGCGATTAGAAATTACGGTGACGATTGAGGCCCCGGCGATTGGAAATCGCGGCTACACAAACGATGTCCGCCTCCGCGGACGGAAGAAATGAAATTCAACCCGCGGAGGCGGGTTTTGTATGTGTAGACGCGGTTTCAACCGCCGGGTTTCTCCAACCCGCGGAGGCGGGTTTTGTGTGTGTAGACGCGGTTTCAACCGCCGGGTTTATTCAACCCGCGGAGGCGGGTTTTGTTTGTGTAGACGCGGTTTCAACCGCCGGGTTTCTCCAACCCATGAACGTGGGTTTTGTTGAAATAGGTATAAAATAGAAATTGATGATACTAGTAAAGGACTCATCCCCATGACGGCAACAATTCCCACTAAAACCTCATCAGAAATCATCTACCCCGACAGCGACGGCAAACCCATGTCAGACAACACCAAACAGTTTGAACTAATTGTCACCATTCAAGGCGGAATAGATGCTTTATACAAAGACAACGAAAATGTCTTTGTAGCAGGTGACTTGCTGTGGTATCCCGTCGAAGGAGACAACAAAACTCGCCAAGCACCTGATACGATGGTAGTGTTTGGCAGACCGAAAGGTTATAGAGGTTCTTATCAACAGTGGCTTGAAGACAATATCGCGCCGCAAGTTGTCTTTGAAATCATCTCCCCTGGCAACCGAATGGGAGCACTGTTTAAGCTGTTTCATTTCTACGAGGATTATGGAGTCGAAGAATATTATGTCTACGATCCAGAGGATAATGAATTAATGGGTTGGGTGCGAAGTGATGGAAAACTCAACTATATTGAATTAATTGATGGTTGGGTAAGTCCGCGTTTGCAGATACGTTTTCAAACTGCATCGGGAGACTTGGAAATTTATCGGCCTGATGGACAGAAATTTTTGTCTTATGTGGAGTTGTCAAGACAACAGGAGTTAGCACAGCAAAAAGCCGATCGCCTTTCCGACAAATTGCGAGAAATGGGCATCAATCCCGACGGAATTTGAACAAAAAAGACCCGGCGGTTAAAACCGCGTCTATACAAACAAAACCCGCCTCCGCGGGTTGAATAACGGCCCTTAAAATTACCTTCTTTTCTTCCGTCCGCGGAGGCGGACATCGTTTGTATAGACGCGATTTCAATCGCCGTAATTTCTATTTTCAATCCTCAAACAACCTATAATAATTTGACATATCAGCAAATCCCTATGCAAAATCCCCGCCAAATAGCCTTTCTCGCACTCCGCGAAGTCCACCGCCGAGGTGCATTCGCAGACGCAGCCCTCGATCGCACTTTTCGCAATTCTCAACTCAGCGACCTCGATCGCCGTTTAGTCACAGAATTAGTTTATGGTAGCGTTAGGAGAATGCGCGCGATCGACTTCATCATCGACAAACTAGCAACCAAGAAATCCTCCCAACAACCGCCAGACCTCCGCACCATCCTACATTTAGGCCTATATCAACTCCAATATCTCAACCACATCCCCCCATCCGCCGCCGTCAACACCACCGTTCAACTAGCAAAAGAAAATGGCTTTTCAGGGCTCAGCAGTTTTGTCAACGGCTTGCTGCGACAATATATCCGTTTAACAGAAACCGACTTAAACCCATTAACAATTACTAACTATAAATCATCAGTCGAACGCCTCGGAATTCTGCACAGCTTCCCCGACTGGTTAGTAGAATTGTGGATAGAACAAATAGGCGAAACTGAAACGGAACAACTCTGTGAATGGTTCAACCAATCCCCCACAATAGACCTAAGAATCAATCCCTTAAAAACCTCGATCGCCCAAATCGAGACCGCCTTCCAAGCCCAGAACATCTCCACTAGCAGAATCCCCCATTTACCCCAAGCATTAAGACTAAATGGTAGCACCGGCGCAATTCAAAACCTGCCCGGATATAGCGAAGGTTGGTGGACAATCCAAGATAGTAGCGCTCAATTAGTCACCCATTTACTCGATCCACAGCCAGGGGAAATCATCATCGATGCCTGCGCCGCGCCCGGAGGGAAAACTACCCACAGCGCTGAATTAATGCAGGATACAGGCACTATTTACGCCTGCGACAAAACCGCTAGTAGACTTAAAAAACTTACTGAAAATGCCGATCGACTCCAGATGAAATCCATTAAAATTCATACCGGAGACAGCCGCCAGTTCCCAGAATTTATCAACCTAGCAGACAGAGTATTATTAGACGCACCTTGTTCCGGCCTCGGAACCCTGCACCGCCGCGCCGATGCCCGTTGGCGACACACGCCCGAAAACATTCAACAACAATCGCAACTGCAATCGGAATTGCTAGCAAATGCAGCGACATTTGTCAAGCCCGGCGGCGTATTAGTTTACGCAACTTGCACCATTCATCCCTTGGAAAATGAAGCAGTTATTCAATCATTTTTAACCAATAATCCTCACTGGCAAATCGAACCCCCAACCATTGATTTACCCGTACAGCCATCACCCGAAGGATGGGTGAAAGTTTGGCCACACAAACATCAAATGGATGGCTTTTTTATGGTGCGACTCAAACGAAATTAAGAAGACCGGGCGGTTGAAACCGCCGTCTTATCTTATTGTGGCGGTTCTTGATAGGCTGGTTCTTGATAGGCTGGTTCTTGGTAGGCTGGTTCTTGCCACTCGCGACGCCGGGGTTCGGGATTGGGATTGTAAGGTACGATCGCACCATCGTCATTTACAATCATCCCTCGAATAATCTCCTTCGGCTCAACGGGTTTCGCCTTAATACTGCCTTTGCGGCCTTCTAACTTCGGCAACTTCGGAAACTCCTCAACCGGCATTCCTTTCACAGCTTGACTCATAAAATCGCGCCAATTATAAGCAGCCGTACCGCTAGTTCCCCCCGTTGGATAATTGTCATCATTCCCCAGCCAAACACCAGTCACCACCTGCGGAATATAACCGATAAACCACAAATCTCGCACCTTTTCCGAAGTGCCAGTTTTGCCAGCCACAGCCCGATCGCCCAAAGCAGCAGGCCCGCCCGTACCCCCAGTCACCACACCCTCTAACATCCAAGAAGTAATCGCAGCACTATCCTTATCCAAAACCCGCTTCGGTTTAAAATCCGCCTGATAAATCACATCTCCCCGCTGATTAATTACCTTAGTAATTCCGTGGGCTTCAATAAAATTACCTTGGGATGCTAAAGTACCGTAAGCATTAGTTAACTCCAGCAAATTCACCTCAGAAGAACCCAAAGCCAGGGAATAAATCGGACTTAATTTAGACTTAATTCCCATATCGTGGGCTAATTTGATCGCCGGTTCAAAGCCGACATCGACCAAAACCTTCACCGCCACCACATTCACCGAAGCCCTCAAAGCATCAGACATCGATCGCCAACCGCTAAACTTTTTCCCGTAATTATTCGGTTGATAGCCGTCGAAAATAATCGGCTCATCTTCGTAGCTGTCGTAAGGCGAAAAACCGGCTGCTATCCCCGCCGCATAAACCAACCCCTTAAACGTCGATCCGGGCTGTCGCAAAGCCTGCGTAGCGCGATTAAACTGACTTTGATTAAAATTTCCGCCGCCGACTAGCGCCTTAACTTGTCCTGTTTTGGTTTCGATCGAAACTAAAGCTGCTTGTTCAAAACCCTGACGGCGGCCATCAACTTCGATCGCATTTTTAACCACCTGTTCCGCTATTTTCTGCCACTTCAAATCCACCGTCGTCTCGACAGTCAAACCGCCAGCTTCCAAAGCATCCTTAGAAACATAGCGGGGCAATTCCTTCCGAATGTAACTAGCAAAATAAGGCGCAACTACTTTAAACCGCTTCGGCGCACTTGGTTTAACCGTCATCGGTTCTGCCATCGCCTCCTTCGCCTGGATCTCTGTAATTACCTTTGCTTCCTGCATTTGTTGCAGCACAATATTGCGGCGTTGCTTAGCAATATTCGGATTAACCAAAGGCGAATATTCACTCGGTGCCGGAGGCAAACCCGCCAAAGTTGCCATCTCTGCCAAAGTTAATTGATCGACTGTTTTGCTAAAGAAAACCCAAGCCGCATCTCCCACCCCGTAGGCATCCGAACCCAAATAAACCAGATTTAAATATCTTTCTAAAACTTGTTCTTTACTCAACTCCCGCTCTATTTTCTGAGCTAAAAGAGCCTCCCGAACCTTTCGCCTAAGACTTCTTTCTTGATTGAGAAAAACCACGCGAGCCAATTGTTGAGTAATGGTACTACCGCCCTGCACCAAATCTCTCGCCATCACATTAGAAGCGATCGATCGCACAATACCTTGATAATCCACCCCGCGATGTTCGTAAAAACGGCGGTCTTCGATAGAAATAAAAGCTTTCTTCAACAAATCGGGAATTTCATTAAGTTTCAGCTTATCCCTAGTTGCAGGCCCCGACTGCAACAAAATCGTATTATCTGCCGCCTTAATTGTCAGCGTTCCATCGCGGTTAAAAGCCGACAAATCGTTAACATCCGGCAAACCTTTGTCTAAGGTGTGCAAAATCCATAAACCGTATATTAAAGCGCCACCGCCCATACTAGCAACACCTATGGCTATCCAAAATCTCGGGCGGCGGGAGATTCGTTTTTTAGTATTGTCCTGCGGTGCGCTAATTTCCGGCGGTGCAATACTTTCCTGTAGTTCGGTATTTATTTGCAGTTCGGTATTTTGCGGTGCAATACTTTTCTGTAGTTCGGTATTTATTTGCAGTTCGGTACTTTGCGGTGCGCTATTTTTCGGCACTACACTATTATCAGATTTTTGGGGTGATTTAGTTCTGTGCCCACTCAATCCCGGCCGCAACAATTCTCTTCCCTTTGCTTGCAACGTAGTAATTAGAGGCTCAATTTCCAACCAAATAATTAAGCGCCTCAACCCTTGCCAATTGCGCTGGACTCTTGGATATTCATCGTCTTCTGAGTCGGAATAATATTCTGATCCTAATTCTGACTCTTCTGGAGGTGTAGCATCTTCTGATACCACATACTCCGATCGCTCACCTGTTGTCTGTGCAGACAATTGAGCCGGAGATTGCGGCGAGTTTAGCCCGGTGCTATTGGCAACATTCGGCGATTCTCGATCGGAATTACCGCCTACTGCCTTAGTGACTTTGCTCAATTTATCGTTAATATTTGAGAAAAATTCTGCCACGTTCAGACCTTCAAACCTCATCAATTTAAAATAAAAATTAAAAATTAAAAAGGCTAGACCTCTTCAATTTTTAATTTTTAACTTGATATTTTGTATTCAACAGCACTGTTAATTATTTTGAGTTATGTATTTTGAATTAAAAACTATTTAACTCAAAATTCACAACTCAAAATTCTGATTAACCAAAGCATAGGGGATTTAAGCCCCCACCTTTAGGTGGATTGTTTTTAGGCTGGGGCTTAAATCCCCTGCCTAAAAACTTCGCACTCAAGCAGTCAACTGTCAACTGTCAACTGTCAACTGTCAACTGTTAACCAGCATTACCTAGTGCCAAAGCGGCTACTAGCATACCCAACACCAGGAAAGGCTGAGCACTTGCCTGATATTTAACATCATTTTCCAGAGGATTGCGTAAAAAATACATATCCTGAAAAGTGATTTGCGGCACAATTAGCAGCAGGAGAATGACCGCGTACAGGTTTTGGTGGATGCTAATCAAGTAGCCTGCAATCCCTGCTTGAAATACATCGATCATCAACACGCAAATCCAAGCTGCGGTGCCGATGCCAAACATCACTGGCAAAGATTTTAACCCTAATTGCCGATCGCCCTCAACACTTTTGAAATCATTAACGATCGCAATTCCCAGCCCTGCCAAACTGTAAAACAGAGTCAAAACCATAATCGTGGGATCTAGTGTACCAAACAAAGCTTGACCAGCCCACCAAGGCAGGGCAATGTAGCTAGCACCCAGAGCATAATTTCCCAACCAGCCATTCTGCTTGAGTTTCAGCGGTGGCGCAGAGTAGATGTAAGCCAAAAATGCGCCGCCGAGAGTCAAAACAGTCATGATCGGGAATTCGTGACCCGCCCACAAGTCTAGAGCATAGGCTACCGCAATCCCTGCGGCTAATAATACCAAAATTTGGGTTACTACTTGGGGAATCGAGATGATACCGGAGGGAATCGGACGATAGGGCTCGTTAATTGCGTCGATGTCGCGATCGTAAAAATCGTTCAAAGTTTGAGTGTACCCCGCCAGCAGAGGCCCTGACATCAACATACACGCTGCGGCGATCGAGAAATTCTCTAGATTCCAAACATAGTTTCCAGAAGAAGCCGCCCCGCACACCACGCCCCACATCAGGGGAATCCAGGTAATCGGTTTCATCAGTTGCAAGCGAATCTTCCAGATAGAAGTTTCCCCGCTAGCGGCCCCTTTCATACCCAACAGTTGCCGAGCTTTCGCACTGCGGTTTTCGGTAGCAGCGGTTTTTGGTGAGGGTTCTGGGGAGATTTGAGATGGAGGAGAGTCAGACATAATTTGATGTGAGCGGTACTGCTACTATTGTGTCGTTTTGCGTTTCAATAATAATTCTGACAGTATACAACTGATATTTAAGGCATAGTCTTGAAAACTTACCCTGGCTTGGAGTTGATGCTAGGGAAAAATATGAGTTTACCACGATATTTTAATATCATTATTTTGTGTAAATGTCAAGAGGATCAATGGTCAGTTGACAGTTGACAGTACGGGAATCAAACTGTTTATGCGTCATGGGTCTAGTCTTGGTAGGGTGTCTCGCCATTTTTAATCTCTCGGATTCAACCGCAGATTAAGGCAGATTAACACAGATTAACGCAGATAACTTCAAGATATGTCTGTGAATGGCAATCTGATCTGGAATTGCTCGCCCGCGTACCTCACTTAATTGAGAAATGCTATACCGTTAAATCATCTCATCGGGCAGAAACTCTGGCAGAAAGTCAGAATCTAGAACCTCGACAGCAGAATAGATACATAATTGCGGAAACGTTTCTAAAGACAATCCAGTTTTAGCACTTGCTTGTTCTACTGCATCGGCATAACATTCAACTAACACCTCTTCAAGATATGGTTTGAGACTGGGGGAATCTTTTATAGTTTTGCGAATGCGTCTGCGATGTTCAACAATGCTAGCTTTCCAGTTACCGCTTCTTTGATCCGGTTGAAATTGCCACTTCAGCAAGTGTAGGATAATTACCACAAGATTACTTTCTAAACTCCGGCGTTCGCTTCGCCCCATGTCTTCTATTTCTGCAATCAAGTTTTCCCAGTCGATGTTTGAAAAGTCGAGAATCCGCAACTTTTCCACAGTGGTTTCAATCCATCTAAGGTAATCAGCATTATACAATTTTTGTCTATCAACTTCTAATTTTGTTGTCATAAGCTGTTCCTGATTCAACAATTTAGACAGTTTCAGGGCTTACCCACGAGGGCAAGAAACCCGGTTTCTACGAGTTTTGGGTCGAGTCACGAGAAATTTAGGAAGAAACCGGGTTTCTGATGTCTGTGTACATCAAACTTTTGTGGGGTGGGCAGGAAATCCCGCCCGAAATATGCAATTTAAATGAGCCACAGCTTAACAACTGCACATTAACAAATATGGCGGTATGAATCAAAAGGCAGTCCCGTCCGCCGCTTCACGTCAACAACTGATTTATATGCGCCTTTTAGCTGCCTTTCTCTAACTATTGTTTCGGCAACAACCCGATCTAAACCGCTTTGAATCAACTCTTCCGGCGAAAGAATGTTTAAGCGTTTCCAAGTAAACTGGGATTCTTTTTGATAATTGTAGCTGAAGCAAATCATCGGGGCGATGCGTCTGACGTGACTTTCGGGAACTCCGGCTATTTCCGATAACTCTTCGGCGTGGGTAAAAATGTAGCCTTCGTTTTGCAAAGATTCAATATCGTTAGCATAGACGATCGGCAAACCCAAGATTCTGACCATATCATCTTTTGTGCACTCGTTAATATCTATTTTGCCGCGCAGGGAAGCCAATTCTTCGGCATTTGTCGCAGTTGCAGGAACCAGTAAGCCTCTGGGTGCGGTTTTGATCAGATAGCGTTTTTTCAAAGTAAAAGCAGTGACAATTTGAGCTATCCAAACCAGCGTACCAAAATTAGCAGAAGAAGATAGTGCTAGTGCTGCTAAAGTAATGCCAGCACCCCATCCAATCCAACTGCGCATATTTGACTTGTGGCCTGCATAACAAATTGACAATCCGCCGAAGTAGGGAATAAAAGAATACCATACCCAATTTGGAGTTTGACGCAGCCAGTATAAATCTTGAGACACTTTAGTTCTATCCTCAATCGACTTTTATTTGACTCTTATTTAAATCCCACCGCTTTTCAGAGTGGATTCTGTTCTTCTCTCTTTCTTCCACCGGCTAAATCCGTTAAGTAGGTGGGTACAAATAAACATCAGATGGGGAGGGCTGGTTTTGCCTCAATCAACTGGCTTATTTCATAGATTCTTAGCTAAACCAGCCCCTACACGATACTATTTTTTTTTCGCAATGACCTACTTACATCCGTTAGATCCGTTACATCCCGTACATCGCTTGTTGCCGAACTTCTTAATTACAATTCTCGCAGCAATTTTTGGCGTTTTTCTTCATATTCTTCGGCGGTAATTGCGCCCATATCGTAAAGTCCTTTCAATTCTGCGATCGCCCCAGTCACATCTTTTGCGCTTCTGAGCATATACCCAGACTGCAACATACCCGGATTGTACTGTGCATTAAAAGCTGGTTCCGACATCATCAGTAAGCCGATAAAATCGAAAAATGCAATCAGTGACGGAATTAATGTCCAGGAAAATACCAAATACAATACTCCTGCTGTGTTGTTACCCAAATAAAATTTGTGAATTCCGAAACCTCCAACAAAGAAAACTAACACAATTGCTACGGTTCTATCTTTTACCATTTTTCTGTTTCCCCAATTTTTTAAAGTTGCAGTTTTCCGATCGCCCTAGATAATACTAATATTCGCTTATTTTTTTTTATTTTTGCGAAGCTTAGACATCGCAAAATACAGCAGAACTATACCTGCTTGAGCCTCTAGAATTACGAAGTAGCCTCTCAAGAAATAATTGAGTTCGCTACCGGAATTGACAGAAAATATTAAAATGCCAAGGGCTGCGTAGGGTGCGAAACGCATCCAACTCGGCGTTCCCTCTAACTTGCGGCTGTTAAAATTGCTCATTAGTTCGACCATCCACAAAAACCAGACAAGGTATTACTTCCATGTTAAAACAAGTTTTTCCGTTTAGCTTCCAGATTTTCGACTAAATTATCGGGTGCGCGCAGCGCGCACCTGCCGAACTCGTGATTTATCAAACTTGCGAAAAAAGCAAGGTTAATTCACAATTATTAACAACCGCCAGAATTAACTCGCGCTCCCGCCCAAAAGAAACAGACTCAGGAGAGTTCCGCTATTCCAAAGACTGTGGAGAAGCATGGGGGCGAGGAGATTGCGCGATCGCGTGTACACAAACCCCAACACCGCCCCCAAAGTCGCCAAAGGCAGAATTTCCGAGACACTCAGGTGAGCCACCGCAAACAAGAAAGCCGAAGCTGCGATCGCCCCGGAAACAGGCAAATAGCGAGTCAGAGAAGGCAGTAGAAAGCCCCGAAACACGATTTCCTCAAAAACCGGAGCGGCGATCGCAGCAGTGCCGAAAAACACCGCTAGAGCCACGTTGTCTCTACCTTCAAGGACGATCGGCAAAATCGGATTACTGCCACCTTGTCCCTGCCAGAATTGCTGATTGATCAGCGACACCACAACCACCAAAGGCAAAGCTACAAAATAGCCGCCAAACCCCCACAAAAACCAATTCCCCCGCCAATCAATCCGAAACCAACTATCAGGCAAAGGGAAAAAAGACTTGACCGAAAAATACAAGACAGAAAGCCCCCCAGCCGACAGTAACAAATAAGTAGCAAAGATATAAAAAGCCTTTTCGCGCGGGTCAAAAGTAGCAGGATTCAGTTTGAGAACAGCCAGAGAAACTGGCAGCAACAAATAGGGAATCAAGATTTGCCCGACAAAGAAAAAGCCGACCACAAGCACCTGCCAAACAATCTCGCCATCCCAAGGCACATCCCAAGTCAAACTCGCATTTCGCGCCAATAGCGGCCCGGAGCCTGCTTTATCTAACTGCTTCCGTTGCAACAGCCACTGCACAGTCAAACCAACCAGCAAAACCGTGCCAATACAAAGAGAGATAGCCGGAATACCAACAATAATTGCCAACTTTTCTATAGCTTGTTCAGCCGTTGCTTGCTCTGTTGCTTGCAGCGCCATCAGCTCCTTAGAACGTTCTTGCAGCTTGTAAAGTTGAGCGAGAGCGCGATAGCGAAACCAACCATCCAAAGACTTTTGAATGCGCGGCTCGGCATCCGGCAGCAGTTGAGCCGGATTACTCCAAATTCCCGTTAAAACTTGAGCACTTGCCACCGAAGGGTCGGAATCAATTTGAGTTTTGTACCGATCGACTAAATTGTTCCAAGTTTGAAGTGCAGCATCAGTTTTGTCGCTGCTTGCCTGCAAAACTCCTAAGCGCAAGTCAAGTTCGTTGAGCAGCGCCGACTGTTGCTTAATAGACTCCGAAAAACCCTTACTTTGAGCAAAATTCAGAGTATTATCTTCAGACTTGGAGTCGATGGCCGACTGAATTTGTTTAAATTCTAATTGAGTTGTTTCGAGAGTTTTCTGAGTCGAGTCTCGCGCTTCTTGATACTGCGTCAAAGCCGTATTTAAAGGATCTG
>JAJAYT010000284.1 GCA_026786085.1 Microcoleus sp. CAN_BIN18
GTTAAATTAGGTTATCATCTTGGGTCCCTCTGAGCTCGGACATCGTTTGTATAGACGCGATTTCAACCGTACGTCCGATCTTTAGATAAGATCCCAACCCATACAAAATAAGCCATTCCCAATTCTTAAATCGAAAATCCAAAATCGCATGACTTTCATTTCCCTTCAATATGCCATATTTCTGTTAGTTTTGTTCGCGGCTTACTGGTTAGTTCCGCTGCGGTGGTGGCGGCTGTTTATCATGCTGGCGGGTAGTCTGATTTTTTATGCTTCGCTGCAAATTTGGTACATTCCTCTGCTATTAGTCGGTGTTTTGTTTAATTACTACTTGGCGATGGCGATTGGGGAACCTCTGGATTGGCGGATTGCGAATGAATCTTGGAATCGTCGCCGTTTGTTGCTGCTTTGGATAGGAATTGGGCTGAATGTGTTGCTGCTTTTGGGTTTTAAGTACGTGCCTTTTTTCTTGAGTTCGATCGGCACTTTGTTAAATTGGCCCTTGGCTTTAGACAGCGCTAACTGGGTGAAAACTCACGTAGTTGCACCCCTGGGATTGAGTTTCTTTTGCTTTGAGTGCATTTCTTATTTGATTGACGTGTACCGAGGCGCACCGGCTGCTACTTCGCTGCTGGACTTTGCTGCTTACAAGTTGTTTTTTCCGAAGCTGATTTCTGGCCCGATTACTCGATATCACAACTTGATAAATCAACTTAAGTCACAGAAATTTCCTACGCCCGATCGCATTTCTGAGGCACTTTGGACGATCGCATTTGGTGCAGTTAAAAAAGGTCTTTTCGCTGACAACTTGGGAATTTACGTCGATTTAAGCTTTACCAACTTGCAGCGGGCGGGTAGCGAGGATTTGTGGCTGGCGATTTTTGCTTACGGGCTGCAACTTTATCTCGATTTTAGTGGCTATGTTGACATGGCGCGCGGCACTGCTTTGCTGCTGGGTTGGTATTTGCCACCAAATTTTGATTTCCCTTATTTTAGTGCCAGCATCGCTGATTTTTGGCGGCGCTGGCACATGACTTTGGGGGATTGGCTGCGCAATTATTTGTATTTTCCTTTGGGGGGTTCGCGAGTCGGTTTGTGGCGCACTTGTCTGAATTTGTCGATCGTGATGTTAATAGCTGGAATTTGGCACGGGGCGGCGTGGGGATTCATTGTGTGGGGGGCTTTGCACGGTTTGGCTTTGGCGGTGCACCGGGTGACGGATGTGACTTTTAAGCACTTGCGGCTGGGGTTTTTGTGGGAAAATCCGATCGGCATTGCGATGGGTTGGCTGTTGACTCAGGCGATGGTTTTTGGTAGTTGGATATTTTTCCGTCTTCCCGATTTAAAGGATTCGGGATGGGCAATTTCGCATTTGTGGGGACACACTGCTGATGTGCAGTTTGCAAATAAAGTTTATGTCGAAGCTTTGGGTTTGGAAAGAGTGCATTTAACTTGGATGTTGGCGGCTGTGGCTGCGGCGATGCTGGGGAATTATGCGTTGAGTCGGGGTTTGAAATTGGAGTTAAATTGGCCGCTCAAATTGGTGTTAGTACCGCTTTGTTTGTATGCGGTTTGGGTGTTGGCACCGGAGGGCGGTTTGCCTTATATTTATTTCGATTTTTAGGGTATTATTTGATTCCCGTTTTATTCCCCGTAAGGTGCGCAATGCGCACCATTATTCAGTCCGCGGAGGCGGACATCGTTTGTGTAGTAGCGGTTTCAACCGCCGAATCTTGTTGGTGTTTTGGTGCTCTTCAGCGCTGATAGGAACACCAATCACTCCAGCTACCGACATAAAGTTTTGCATCGGGAATTCCGGCGATTTCTAAGGACAGTAAATTGACGCAAGCTGTCACCCCGGAACCACAGTAAACGATAATTTCTTCGGCTGTTTCTAATTCTGCCCACCGCTGTTTTTGTTCGGAGGTCGATCGCACTTTTCCAGTTTCATCAGTCACCCCTTGCCAAGGATAGTTGACAGCACCCGGAATGTGACCTGCAATGGGGTCGATTGGCTCCCGCAAGCCCGCGTATCTCTCGCTCTCTCGCGAATCAATCAAAACTTTGTCCGGCAAGTCTTTGCGCTGTTTTACCTGCTCAATATCGACTGTCAAATCCTGCTGCAATTGAGTCACAAATTGACCGTCGCGAGGGTCTGGCAAAACATCTGTTACCGGATGTCCCGCCGCCTTCCAAGCACTGAAACCGCCGTCTAACAAAGCGACTTTGCTGTGTCCCATATATCGCAACAGCCACCACAAACGAGCCGCAAAAGCCAGTCGCGAATCGTCATAAACTACGACCAAAGTTTCTGATGAATTAATGCCAATTGCGCTCAATTTATCAGCTAATTCTGTAATATTTGGCAGCGGATGTCGGCCACCGTGCGTGCCAACTGCACTCGCTAGATCGCGGTTTAAATCTAAATAGAAAGCTCCGGGAATGTGACTTTCTTGATATTGTTTTTGTCCCAAGTCTCCGTCAGCGAGGGAAAATCGACAGTCAATAATTACAACTTGCGGATTTCCGATATTGTGAGTCAACCATTTAGGAGAAACGATTAAATTCTTGTCATTCATAACTATGCAAAAGTGTGTTTTATCTACAGTTTTGGACTTGCTAATTTATGCTGCACAATGTGTACCTTACCGCTTCTCTGGTTCGGCTTTTTCGGAAGTAGATTTCTTAGGATTCTCTTTTTCAGGTTCAGCTTTTTCGGAATTAGCTTTCTTAGAAGTTGATTTTTCCGGTTCGGCTTTTTCCGAAGTAGATTTTTGGGGACTTTCTTTGTCCGAAGTTTCTTTTTGCGAAGTGGATTTCTTAGGAGTTGCTTTCTCCGAAGTTGCTTTTTCGGCTGTTGCGGGAGTTGGCTCTAGGGGAGGTGGATTTACTGCTGATTCTTGAGCGTAAAGCAGATATTTCTGATACTCGATTACTTTTGTCTGAGCTAGTTGATGGTTGGCGCTAGACACTGGTACTCTTCTCATCAACGATACTGCTTCTTGCCAGCGATCGACAACTGTAGCCCAATCTTCCTTCGTTTTTGCCGATCGCCCAAATTCTGCTGCTTTAACGGCGCTGTTAACGGCCTCTCGAAAGGTATCCGGTGCAGTTGCTAAATTCGCTGTTTGATCTGGATTCTGCCCCGCAGATGCTGGCGAATCGTTTAAAATTTTACCAACAAACGCCACCACGGCGATCGCCAACATACCCGTTACCAGCCCGACGACAATAAAAGTCGATCGCAACCGGTGCTCAAATGCAGCAAATTCCGGCGATTTCTCCTCTTCAATATTTGTGCTTTCCGTTTCTGTGCGATCGTTCATATTAGCAACCCCAGTATTTGGCACTGATTCTCCCGCAAAGTTTTGTGGTTCCAAAATGCTGATATCCAAACTAAACTCTTGACTCCAAGCAGCCGCAATTTGACCACTTTCTCGGCCCTCATTATACAGTGCGAGCGTCCCCGCGAGCTAGTCGCGATCGCTCGCGGGGACGCTTACACTCAGTGTACACTCAGAAAATTATGATTCCGATGCAAACGGGAAGGACTGAAGTCCTTACTACGAGCCTAACTCAGGTTCGTAGTGAGGACTTCAGTCCTCAGAAATTTGATACCGGGCGCGCAACTCCAGATACCGCAAGCGTAGCGCCTCAAACGGACATTCGGCTGGAAAAAGACGCAGTAGGGCCGAATTTGAGATGGGAGATTAAAAAATTGTGCGATCGCACCACCATCGACGGACAGCCAGTGATATCATCATTTAGTCAATATTCAAGTTTTTATAGCAAATAGCTCGATCGCACAATGATAGCAATAGCAATCTTAGCGGCTGGACGCGGCACGCGCATGAAATCTGACTTACCCAAAGTTCTCCACGAATTGGGCGGGCGAACCCTAGTTGAGCGAGTCCTCCAAAGTTGTCAAGAAATTGATATTTCCCGGCGACTTATCATCATCGGTTATCGAGGCGAACTTGTTAAACAATCCCTGATTGGAGGTCAAGAAATACCAGAAAATCCTGAATCTCCTGCCCTAGAATTTGTCGAACAAACCGAACAATTAGGGACAGGCCACGCCATCCAGCAATTGCTGCCTCACTTACAGGGATTTCAAGGAGATTTGCTGGTATTAAATGGCGATGTACCTTTGCTGAGGGCAGAAACTATCAAACAATTGATGGCAATTCACACACAGCACCAAAACTCTGCTACTATATTGACAGCTAATTTACCAAATCCTCAAGGGTACGGGCGAGTATTTACTGACAGTCAAAACTTAGTCCAGCAAATAGTAGAAGACCGCGATTGTACAACAGAACAAAAGCAAAATCAGCGAATTAATGCAGGTGTTTACTGTTTTCACTGGCCGCATTTAGAGAAAATTTTGCCAGATTTGAAAGCAGACAATGACCAAAAAGAATATTACCTAACTGATACGGTAAGCATTCTCTCTCCGGTGATGGCGGTGGATGTTGAAGATTATCAAGAAATCTTGGGAATTAACGATCGCAAACATTTAGCCACAGCTTCCGATATTTTGCAAACGCGGGTAAAAGACAAGTGGATGAAAGCGGGCGTAACGCTGATCGATGCCAACAGCATCACGATCGACGATACCGTAGAGTTGCAGGCTGAGGTGATAATTGAACCACAAACTCATTTACGGGGAAAAACTTCGATCGCCTCTGGGAGTCGCATCGGGCCCGGTAGTTTGATTGAAAACAGTCAAATTGGGGAAAATGTGACTGTGCTTTATTCGGTAATTTCTGACAGTATTGTCGCCGAAAATTCGCGAATTGGCCCTTACGCGCACTTGCGGGGACACGCGCAAATAGGGGCAAACTGTCGCGTCGGCAATTTTGTAGAATTGAAAAATACTCAAATAGGCGATCGAACTAATGTTGCTCACTTGTCTTATTTAGGCGACGCGACTTTGGGAGAAAAAGTCAACATCGGCGCTGGAACAATTACCGCCAATTACGACGGCAAAAACAAGCACAAAACGACCATAGGCGATCGGGCCAAAATCGGTGCAAATAGCGTGCTAGTTGCACCGATAACTGTCGGGGAAGATGTGACTGTAGCCGCAGGTTCGGCGGTGACGGAAGATGTGGGCGATGATTGTTTAGTTATTGCGCGATCGCGCCAAGTTGTCAAATCCGGTTGGAAATTGAAAGATAAAAACAAATAACTAGGTTCGTAGTGAGGAATGCGAGTCCGCAGAATTTTCTGAGGACTAAAGTCCTCACTACGAACACCTTAGTGCGATCGCGCGTGCAGGTAGTTGTTAATCGCTTTAGCGATTTCTACTTGCTTGTATGGGCTCATAGTGTGCGGCAAGGATATGCGATTTCCTCCACAAACTAACAGTCTGACTTCGTACCAAATGTCATTATCCCGATCTTTTGTGCGCTCGACTTCCACCCCATAAATTTCGCACAGACAGTGTGGAATTACTTTACGTGCAAACAAACCCCGCTGTTTAACAGTCAAGGTGTTTAAAGTTCCATCGAAGCTGTAGGTTTCATCATATCTCAACACGATTGCTCCGACTGCCGCGAGCAATAATATTCCTCCTTTCCATCCCCACCAGCGATCGTCTTGGCTTAACCGCAGCAATCGATGTTTTGCATTTTTAACAAAAAAATTGATGTCAGAAGCAAGAGCATCTTTGTTCCCCCACTGAGTCGAGTTAGCAGTGAAAGGGACATTGCCAACAGAAGTCAAAAGTACAACTCTGCTTTTATAGCCGCATCTTTCAACTTTAGCTCCCCGCAAAGCAGTGAGCTGAATTTCTTGGATATTCGATCCCAGTAAGTTCGATCGCACCAACTGGCAACTTCCATATTTGGCCTTTAATCGCTGGCAGTTGAGGGTTGCTACTGGATAGTCACAAGTCAGCAATATCAGTCCAACTGTCATTAATAAACAACTAGGGAGCCAAAAATCAAATATGCTGTGAGTCTGAATGATTAGTTCAGTTGCTGTATGCTTGATTATTTTCATTTACTTCACCCTTTGATTCAAAAATTGATGCTACAGATCGACTTCCTGACGATTCCCCCAATTGTTAAGTTATATATTATTTGAAGTCGTCCTATGCCATGACTCTTTTTATCTTGACAATATGTTAGCACTACAGTGTATGGCCAACAACAAATGTCGCGAATTGACTTGCGCCTTTGTTGGAGATAGCCTTCGGCGCGGCGAACAATCTTAAATAAATGCACAAAAATGTTGCTACATATCGGCAGTTAGACCTTTGACTGCAATAAGCTGTTGCGCATTTAAATTGGAAATTAGGGACGGGCTAGAAGCCCATCCCACAAGAGTTTGATTGATTTTTGACACACAATTTAAATGTAGAACAGCTTAAACAGCTTTGGCACTAATTGCGCAAAAATGACGCAATTCTGTCATTATTACTGCCAGATGATTGATTTGTACGATCGCTCGTCAAGACATAGCTGCGAATCAAGTCAGCCATTTGGCATTGTTGTGCTAGTGAATCGCTTCTCAAACAGATGCGATCGCACCCCAACATTAACAACTCAACATAGTAGCTAATATTTCCCTCGCCATCTCCTATTTCGTCTAATTCCACCGCACAAATATCGCGAGTTGAGCGTTCTGTAACATCATTAAATGACAAACCTCGTCGTTTAACGGTCATTTTGCCCAAGGTTTTATCAAAGATATAGATTTCAGATATCGCGCCGTCCAACAAACACAGTGAGAACAACAAAAATATGCCTCCACCTATCCAATTTGATGCAAAAATAATTTGCAATAATCCAATTACGATGAATGGAGAAA
>JAJAYT010000285.1 GCA_026786085.1 Microcoleus sp. CAN_BIN18
ACACACAATTTAAATGTATAACAGCTTACTGGTTAGCAATGCCCTGTTTGGCCTGTTTGGCCCATTTGATATAAATTACCTAGCTGCGGCTCGCACCAACAATAATCCGCCGATTCCAAAGCCAAACATTATTGGTAGCCAAGCCGATATAATCGGAGTCAAAACAGCTTTTACGCCCATTGAACTGGTGATGAAACCAAATACGTAGTAAGTAAAAATCACAATTACGCTAATCCCAAAACTCGTCCCCCGGCCGGAGCGGCGCGGTTGAGTTCCCAAAGCTGCTCCCACTAAACCAAATACCATGCAGACGAAAGGAAAAGCATATTTTTCTTGAATTCGCACCTTTAATTTGCGAATTTGCGGTTCGTCGCCACTGTTTTTAATAATATCCAAACGCTCCTGAGCTTGGGCAATATTCATTTCCTTGAAATCCCGGACTCTAGCGGCTAAATCTAAAGGTGTGCGAGGGAGTTTTAACTGTTGGTGTTGAAACCTAACTATATTGCGGTAAGAGCCGTCAGGCGCGACTAGATAGGCAGTGCCGTTGAAGAAATCCCAGGTATTTTCTGAAGGATTCCAAGTAGCTGATTCTGAAGAAACGATTTGATTGAGACCTGGGGTGGAGCGATCAATAATTGTTAAACCTTTCATTTGCTGGCCGTCAAACTGTTCTGCATAAAAAAAGCGGGCCAGGGTTTCGTCGCCGCCTTTTTCTGGTTTGCGAAATTCTGTGTAGATAATATTTCTATCTTGAAATGTGGGTTTTTCCCGCTTCAGGGCTCTGTCTAAAGTTAAAGTAGCTCTGTAGCTGGCGGCGGGTACGACTAACTCTTGCAAAGCAAAGGTGAAGCCGGCAACAATTAAACTCATAATCACTGCTGGCATTACCAGTCGGTAAACGCTAACTCCGCAACTGCGGAGGGCGATTAGTTCGCTGTCGCTGGACATTCGGCTGTAGGCCATTAAGGTTGCTAGCAGCATTGACATCGGGAAAGCCAATACTACAAAGTAGGGAATTTGCAGCAGAAAAATTTCTAGGGCTGCACCGTAGGGGAGGCCGGATTCTGTGACTCTGCGGACTAATTCAAATAAGGCTCCAACTGTGACGGCGACGGATGTAAAGAGTCCGACTCCAAATAAAAATGGGCCGATTAGTTCTTTGGTAATATACCAGTCCATTACCGAAATTCTCGGCAGCCAGTTGAGGGGGTTGAAAGTTTTGGACATTGCTATTTTCATAGTTGCGCGTTGTCGCTGATTCCTCCTTAATCTAAAATTTAAAATTTTGCCGAATACCGAATGCTTTTAACAGACTATCGCACGAAGCTGTCCCCCAAGTAATATTGGCGTACTAAAGGGTTGCTGTAAAGTTCTTCTTCTGCGCCGGATGCTAATATTTGGCCGTCTCGCATGATGTAGGCTCGATCGGTAATTTCGAGGGTTTCTCGGACGTTGTGATCCGTGATCAGGATGCCGATTTGCCGATCGCGCAATTTGGCAATAATCGTTTGAATTTCGTCAACGGCGATCGGATCTACCCCGGCAAACGGTTCGTCTAAAAATAGGAACATCGGCCCGTCTCGCCCAGCAGCTAAGGCTCTCGCCAGTTCAGTTCGCCGCCTTTCTCCCCCCGATATTTGAATTCCCAAACTAGATGCTATTTTTTCTAAGCGAAATTCTTGCAACAGGAAATCGACTCGATTTTTCCATTCCCAGCGTGGCACTTGAGTTTGTTCTAGAACTAACAAAATGTTGTCACGCACGCTCATGTTTTGGAAAATGCTGGCTTCTTGAGCGAGGTAGCCAATTCCCAAATGCGCTCGCTGGTGCATCGGCAATTTAGTGATGTCTAAATCGTTGAGCCAAACAGTCCCTTGATTGGGTTTTTCTAATCCGGTTGCTATGTAAAATGTTGTGGTTTTTCCGGCACCGTTGGGGCCGAGGAGTCCTACGATTTCTCCTTGGGATACGGACAGGTTAACACGACTGACGACATGACGTTTTCCGTAGGATTTGTGAATATTTTCGAGTACAATTTTCATTTTCGCCCTCGGCAACTTCTACCAGCTAAATTTGAGACTGTGGGTTTGGGCGATCGAGCCTCAAGTCTATATCCTACACACTCAAACTTCTTATTTTGAAAACGAGGAAATTTCGCATCTATCCCAAGTAGTATGTTTTTGCCGACGCGAAATTTCGCTGCTACCAGCAGCTTTTAGTTGGGAGTTGTTAGACGTGCCGGCGGTTTAGCAGCGGGCTGAGGACTTACTGGGGCAGGTGGGGAGCCGATCGCACTTTGGGCGGCTGAATCTTGTTCCGGGGCCACCAGATAGACGGATTCTACCTGTCCTGGCTTGTCTGGGAGCGCAATAAACCGCCCTTCGTCAATCAAGTATGTGATGGTTTCGCCGCGCAGGCTGTTTCCCTGCTGCAATACATAAACGTCGCCACTGAGAATAATCCGGCGCTCGCGGCTGAAGTATTGTGCTTGAGCTGCGGTGGCTTGCATTTGGCGGGCTGGATAGTTGATTTGGACGTTGCCGCGGGCTGTCACGATGCCGGTTTTGGAGTCGGCTTCCTGAATGTCCGATCGCACGGAAAGAGTGCGGGGCGGCGCGGCTTGCGGGTAAGTGGGAGAGGCTAGAGCGCCAGCCAGAGTCAGGGGCAAAAGCAGCGATAATCCTTTGAAGATTCGGGAATTGAGTAGTTTAGCGGAGGGCATCATAGCTTACAAACCTCAAAATTTTTGAAATTGATGAAGGGCATTATCTCACCCCTGATTTTTATCTAGGGAAATTAGATCCACCACACCCGATCGGTTAGATATTTTATCTTAACGGCCGTGAAAAATGCTCAGGAGGTCGATCGACCTGCCCGAGAGCGTCAACCACTTATCCTAGCAAGACAACAGCCATTTTCACGACGTGTTTGGCTGATTTACAGTTTGATCGTTCGGACTTCAGTCCTCTGCCTGCCGTTTGATCGTTCGGACTTCAGTCCTTATTGACTACAAACAAAATAATGAGATAAAAGCCTGTCCAAGAATTTATTGGGCAACATTTATCCTGTTTAAGTTTGTTCTAATTTTATAATGTGCGGCAATTGCAAGCCTGCAACTTCTGTACCTGCGAACAGTGGCAGAAATTCTGCTACTTTTGCCGGCCCGGCTTGCTGCAAAGCGCTCAAAAGTTTAGCACTTTCTCTCAGTAAATCTTCAACGGCAATTCCGGCATAACTCGGCTGATAATAACTGAGCCGATTGATTCCTTCTCCCAGCAAGATTGCTGCACCGCGCCAGTTTAGATTTCCTAAGTGATAGATCGCAACGGCAATTTGCAATATTCCCTGATAAAACCTTTTTTCCGGCTCGCCCGCTTCCATCCACAAAGCCTCTAAAGTATCGTGACAAGCGTAAAAATCTTGGCTGTTAAATTGTTCGATACCGTGCCAAAACTCGATCGGCATTTCCTCTATCATTCGATTGAATATGGGGATTTTCGAGTGGGATGCGTATTTTAGTAGGCGGCGATCGGTTTTTGTTAATAGCTAAGTCTTAAAAATCGGAACAATAACGATCTGTTTTCAAAACTTCTGCCAATTCACGACCGCCTACTTAACGGTTTACATGGTCTCTCTGACAGCTTGGAGCTGATCCATGCCAATTTCCTGATTAGTTCCAGCAAAATCGTTATCTGGGGTCAGAAATAACATACAGTGACACTCTTTGCGCTCGCGCATGGGAATGCAAGGACAGTTCCAGTAGGCGGCTTTTACTTCGGCTTCTTTATCTTCGTAGTGGCGACAAGGGCATAAGGGAGCGCCTAGTTCGTCTTTGTTCTTTGCTAGTCCTTCAATTACTACAGCAGTGACAGAAAGCTCGGAACAAAAGTAAGTTCCGGTGCGCTTGGCGTAGGTTTCGGAGAAATTCTTCATCGCCTCCAAAGTTTTTTGGTTGGAGAGTTTTGATTTTTCTGTTGTGTTCATAGTTTAGGATCGGAGTTGAGGATGCTACGAGCTTTTAATAATTGTACCGCAGAATGTGATTTTAAACACTTGTATATTTCTGTTTAGTTACAAAGAGCAAAACCTTGACAAAAATTGGGTTTTAGGTTGTAGATTTTTTAATGATTTTTCTCTCTCCCTCCCGGTTCGGGAAACTGGCGACACACCCGGTTTTTGGAGCAGCCCAAAGATTTGGGCGATCGCCCGCCCTCAAAAATCATCCCCCAACGGGGATAAAAATCGGATAAAATAGCGTGGTGCTGTCCCTGTCTCTGGCATCTCATGGCAATTTCCCCGCACCCCACCCACCGCAAAAAATCTGCTGACTCTGGGCTGATTTGGCCGGCTGACACCGAGTTAGTCGGATTAGTGTTTGAATTGACCCCCGCGCGCGCTGCTAGCTATCTGTACGCACAGTATGCTATAGGTTTGCACGCTTGGTTTTTAGGTCAAGTGCAGCAAAGTGACCCCGATTTATCGCAACTTCTGCACGACGAGCAGTCAGAAAAAGCCTTTACTATCTCGGGATTGGAAGGTGATTTGCCCGCAAGTGGCAAAGAATTTCAGCTTTTGGG
>JAJAYT010000286.1 GCA_026786085.1 Microcoleus sp. CAN_BIN18
AGACACAATCTTTGCTTGCATCCAGAACTCAGCAGTCCTCGGACGCTAGAAACTGTGGAACAAGCAAAATTGCAGTGGCCAGATGCAGAATTGACGCTGATCATAGGTTCGGACTTGGTGGGACAACTGCCTCGCTGGTACAAATTTGAACAATTGTTAACACAAGTCGATTTGCTAATAGTACCACGACCGGGATATCCGTCAGAAAAATTAGATTTGTGGCAGTTGAGGCGCATGGGTGCAGATGTGGCGATCGCCTCTTTGAATGCTCCCAATGTTTCTTCTACTTCCTATCGCGAAACAGGAGACACTCAGGTCATAACTCCGACGATCGAAGATTATATCAATAGGGAGCATTTGTACGCATGGCACGAGGCACAAAAAAGAGCGAAAGTTGCTCATTAGCTGACTTTAAAGTAGGAGTAGATAATGTTATTTTCTCCGTCGATACCGTGCAGAACCGCTTGCTGGTGCTGTTGGTAATGCGGCAAGATGAACCGTTTATCGATTATTGGAGTCTTCCCGGTACTTTGGTGCGGCATGGAGAGTCTCTGGAAAATGCGGCTTACCGGATTTTGTCGGAAAAAATTCGGGTGGAAAACTTGTATCTGGAGCAATTGTATACTTTCGGAGAATCGGGGCGCGATCCTCGGGAATTTACCAGGGGCGATCGCTATCTTTCCGTCAGTTATTTTGCTTTGGTTCGGTTTGAAGAAGCTGAGTTAATTGCTGGGAGTGTAGTTGCGGGTGTCAGCCACCGTGTCGGCGGCATTGCTTGGTATCCAGTACAACAAGTTCCTAAGTTGGCCTTCGATCACAATCAAATTCTCGAATACGGGTATCGACGATTGCGCAACAAACTTGAATACAGCCCGGTAGCTTTTGAAGTTTTGCCGGAGCTTTTTACTTTGAGCGATTTATATCAATTATATACGACTATTTTGGGGGAAAATTTTTCGGATTATTCTAATTTTAGAGCTCGATTATTGAAATTGGGTTTTTTGTGCGATGCCGGGGTTAAGGTTTCGCGGGGGGCTGGCCGCCCTGCTAGTTTGTACCGCTTTGATGCGGCAGCTTTTGCTCCTTTCAAAAATAAGCCTCTGGTGTTTATCTAATTGTTCCTTGGATGACATTCGGGGATCAATTTAGTAACATGGGAAGAGAAGCTATTAAGGAGTGCCGCAGATGAAAAACCCTGATGAATGTGCTAATCTTCACGAAGTTCGGGAGGAAATTGATATCAACGATCGAGAAGTGATCGATGCTTTGAGCAAGAGATTTCAATACGTCATCGCAGCGGCAAGGTTCAAAACGAGTGAAGCTAGTGTGAGAGCGCCCGATCGCTTTTATGCTATGTTACAGCAGCGGCGCGAGTGGGCTAAAGAATCGGGTTTGAATCCTGATGTGGTTGAAAATCTTTACCGAGATTTGGTAAATCATTTTATTGACGAAGAGTTGAAACATTACAAATCTGAGTAGTGTTTTTCTACATTCAAGTCTAGGATTATAGCAAATTGAGTCCGCCCGCGCGGACTGTTAGCAATATTTATTAGGTAATTTAGTAGTTTGGTAATATGAAAATTGCGATCGCCCAACTCAATCCTACTATTGGTGATATCTTTGGCAATTCCAACCTGATTCTGGAGGCTGCGAAAAAAGCGACTGTTGAGGGCGTAAACTTATTGCTAACGCCGGAACTTTCTCTGATCGGTTATCCGCCGCGAGATTTGTTGATTAACCCCAGTTTCATTGTAGCCGTAGGCGCACAGTTGCAGCAACTGGCGCAAGATTTGCCGCCGGAGTTGGCGGTGATCGTCGGCACTGTCGTACCTAATGCTGATGCTGTTAAACTCGGCGGAAAATCATTGTTTAACAGCGCTGTTTTGTTGCAAAATGGCGCTGTTAAACAAGTTTTTCATAAACGCTTGTTACCTACCTATGATGTATTTGATGAAGATAGATATTTTGAACCGGGAGAAAACAGCAATTACTTTAGTGTGGGCGAACTCAAAATCGGTGTGACAATCTGTGAAGATTTATGGAACAATGAGGAGTTTTGGGGTAAGCGCAGTTACGCGGGCGATCCTATTTTCGATTTGGCAAAATTGGGCGTAGATTTAGTGGTTAATTTGTCGGCATCGCCTTATTCTGTGGGTAAGCGGGAAGTGCGATCGGCTATGTTGCAGCACAGTGTTATTCGCTCAGGGATACCGATTGTTTACGCTAATCAGGTAGGCGGAAATGATGATATTATTTTTGATGGTAGCAGTTTTGCTGTGAATCGAAATGGCGATTTAATTCAGGTATTGGCTGCTTTTGAAAGGGATTTTGCGGTGCTGGAATATGATGAAAATAAACAAGATTTGATTGGCAGTGGGAACGGGCAAGATGCCCGTTTCACAACAGAAACAGATTTAAGTTTTGAACCGCCCTTCGGGGATGCAGAAATTTGGGCGGCTTTGGTTTTGGGAGTGCGAGATTATGTTCGTAAATGCGGTTTTTCTAAGGTTGTATTGGGTTTGAGTGGCGGGATAGATTCGGCTTTGGTGGCGGCGATCGCCAGTTGTGCGATCGGGCCCGAAAATGTGCTGGGGGTGCTGATGCCTTCTCCTTACAGTTCGGATCATTCGGTTAACGATGCTTTGGAATTGGCCCGAAATTTGGGAATTGCGATCGAACTATTGCCGATCGGCGATTTGATGAAAACTTACGATCGCACTCTCGCCGATTTGTTCGCCAATACAGCTTTCGGGATTGCCGAAGAAAATATTCAATCCCGGATTCGAGGCAATCTGTTGATGGCAATTTCTAATAAGTTCGGACATTTACTGCTTTCCACTGGCAACAAGTCGGAAATGTCGGTGGGTTACTGCACTCTCTACGGTGATATGAATGGCGGATTGGCGGTGATTTCTGATGTGCCAAAAACTCGCGTTTATTCCCTTTGTAGGTGGCTAAATTCTGGCGGATATGTAGGGGCGGTGCCCCCGTGCCCGCCCTCTCCATACCTACCCATGGGAAAAGAGATAATTCCGATTAATATTATTAGCAAAGCGCCGAGTGCTGAATTGAAACCGGGACAAATTGACCAAGATTCTTTGCCTGCTTATGATGTTTTGGATGACATCTTGCAACGGTTGATCGAACATCATGAATCTGTCCCAGAAATTGTCGCGGCGGGACATGATGAAGCGGTGGTTAAACGTGTAGTAAAATTAGTCAGGCAATCGGAGTTTAAACGGCGACAAGCAGCCCCGGGTTTAAAAATTAGCGATCGAGCTTTTGGTACTGGTTGGCGGATGCCGATCGCCAAATCTTCCTCTTATTAAACGCATCATTAAACGCAAAATGGTTAATATCGACGGTACTTTCGGCTTCGATTTTCTCCTGGGAACTCCCAGAAACGATACGATGAGAGGATTTGCGGGTAATGACACAATTCAAGGTTTGGGGGGAAATGACCTGATTTTTGGCGATCGCGACAATGACTTACTGGCCGGAAATGAAGGCGCTGATACGCTGTCTGGAGGGCAAGGAAGCGATACAATCTATGGAGGACAAGGTGATGATTGGATTAATGGCGATCGGGGTAACGATTTGCTAATCGGTGGCGAAGGCAAAGATATCTTGACAGGAGGTGCGGGCGATGATTTATTTGTAATTGAAAGTACCTCAGCCGCATCTACGATCGCGCAAGCTGATGTAATTACAGATTTTGGCAACGGTAATGATAAAATTGTCTTGACAGAAGGTATAAAATTTAGCAACTTGGATATTTCTGTTTCGGAGAATCAAACTGTTATAAAAGATAAAAATTCTGGCAACTATTTAGGAGTTGTTTTGGGAAAACCTAACCTGACTGAATCCAACTTTATATCGATGTTTGGCGGGATAGATATGGGTCAGCTTTTGCCAATTTCGGTTAACACGATTGTGGGCGATCGGGCGTTAGCGGAGCCCTCGCAGAGGATCGGACTAGAAGTGGCGCAAACTCCCGAAGAACAAGCAATTGGCTTAATGTTTCGCACAGAATTGCCGGATGACAGGGGAATGCTTTTCCCGATCGCCCCCGCGCGAAATGTGCGTTTCTGGATGAGAAACGTGTTAATCGAACTCGATATGATTTTTCTGCGGGAAGGCATCGTGCAGGCGATAATTCCCAACGTACCGCCGTGTTTCAGCGAAACCTGCCCCAACTACGGCCCGGATGTTCCCGTTGACGGAGTTATCGAGCTCAAAGGTGGAAGGGCGGCCCAATTGGGACTCAAAGTAGGCGATCGCATTCCCAATTTACCCTAAAAAGGTATATGATTTTAAGTAAATTCACCTAATTAAATGTAAAATACAGATGGCTCAAAAATGAGCTACTATAAGCATTCTTCCTTCTTCCTTCTTCCTTCTTCCTTCTTCCTTCTTCCTTACAACAGCATTCAACATTTGTGCATCCAATGAATCCTATTTAATTAAAAATAATCCCCAATCAAACTCAAGACGGCTTAGCTTACCAACATTTGCGGTTGCGAATTACAACTCAAGACGGTATTATCACACCCGATGATTTACAAGGTTTGAAACTTCCTCAAGACGTGGAATTCAGCCAAGGAATTGTCATTGAAGGTAGAGGAGCAATTTGGCTGTACGGGTATTTAGTACACGAATGCCATCCTGCGGCTTGGGTTGGATGTTACGATCCGCGATTAGCAGGTGCGGTGGTGGTAGCGACGCACAAGCATGAGGTATCAGTTGGACAGGTAATAAAATTGAGTTTACCGAGTGATTAAATTAGATATTGTTGGGTAAATTACCCGTAATATTTGTAGGGGCAGGTTCACCAATAATCTTTCATTCACATCTACAATATTGAGCAACCCGCCCCGGAGCACCGATAGCGCGATTGTAGATTTTTTGCGTAAGTCTTATTCGATAATTAAGTAAATTTAATATGAGTCGATCATGAAACCAGTAAAATGGCTCCTTGAAAAAGATATCTCTGATGTTTAAGAGCAATTGATCCAAGAATTACAGGAACAAGGATACACCTACAAAGAAACAAAATATCTCAACTTTCGGCCAGAAGCAGCCAACAAATATTTTCCATACCACGATTGTGTATTATTTAAAGGAACTTTAAATTTAGGTCGGGATATCTTGAGAACCTCTTGGATTCCGGGAGCTTATATGGATGAAAAAAACCTCCGCTGCTCCACCTACTACACTTACTTCGGTCAATATTTACTAAATAACAAATACTTCATTCTCTCTTTGGGAGAATTGGTAAGAAGAAGAGCAGAAATTATCGAATACTTCACATCAGACGGAGATTTGTTTGTCAGGCCAGACAGCAATATGAAGTCATTTAGGGCTGGGGTTTTCAACCTCAATATCTTAAATACCGTGCAGTCTCTGGGAAGCGAACTAAACAGAGATGAAACAACTTTAGTATTAGTCAGCGCCAAGCGAGCAATGACTAAAGAGTGGAGATTCTTTGTTTATAAAAATCAAATTATTACCGGTTCTCTCTACTTAGTCGGAGAAGAAAGAGTCGATGAAACAATCAGAAGAGGTTATTTAGATAACTATCTCAGTGAAGTGTTAAAGCAAGTTACCTGGTATCCCGAAGCTCTTTATTCCATAGATATTTGCGAATCAGAAGGAGAGCTTTATTTGCTAGAGCTTGGTTCTTTTAGTTGTGCCGCAGAATACGGTTGCGACTTGAGTTTGATGGTAGAAGCTGGTGCAAAAGCAGCACAGCAAGATTGGGAAAATGTCAACGATTAAGGGCGATAAAAATCCGTAAGTAGGTTGACATATATACTGCTGGTTCTGGGCGAGAAACGAAGCAATCGAAAAAACTCGATCTTGCTTCGTTTCTAGATGTTATGTGAGATTAGTCGATCGCGTCTGCCGCTCTTTCTGCCGCTCGTTGAGTTCTGTCAATATCTCGATTCACTTTCGCGCGAACTTTGTCCGAGGTATCTTCAGCACTATATTTTACATTTCGGGCTGCATCTTTGACATTCTCTTTGCCTTGGCTGACATTATATTTCAGCGACTCAGTACCCTCTGCTGCTCTATCTTTTGCTCCCTCGGTGGCTTCTTTAACAATATCTTTTGCTCCCTTCAAGCCTTCGCGAGTGTTTTCCTTCAGATTAGCAAAGCCTTTTTTGGTTTTGTCGCCAAACTCATCAGCTTTCTGCTGAGCCGTGCGAGCATCATCATTCACCTTTTCGCCAATTTGGTCGAGTTTGTCCGGCGCGTCATCTGCTACCCGCCGCAAATTTTCGCCCACATTGCTGCTAGATTTGGTGTCGATGCGGCGCTGCGCTTGATCTTTGAGAAGCTCAGCTTTTGCTTCAGATGCTTTAACATTTGGGTTTCTGGGATCGACATCGCTGTATTGATTCTGCCCGCCTTTATATTCCGAAGTTACAGCCTCAGAAGGCACTTCTTCTCTAATTTGATCGGACGTTTTTCCAGTTATTCCTGCCGTCACATCCGGGCGACTACAGGCAGTGCTGACTAATACTAAAATGCCAGCCAGAAACACTGTTAAAATTTGTACAGCTCGAATTTTTTTCAGAAATGCAGTTAGTCTGTTCATAAAAAATGCTCCTTTCTATTTTGAAATGCTCAAATGCCTGATATTTTTGTAGATGACTAGCATTACAACATTAAGCATTTAAACACTTTTTTTTATGATACGAATATAAATAGTAGTTTTTCATCTATCTCAAGTTACATTTCTCAAGTTATAGTAGAAGGAAGTTCGGCAACGGATTATTTAACGGATTTAACGGATGTAAGGAAGTTCGGCAACGGATTATTTAACGGATGTAAGGAAGTTCGGCAACGGATTATTTAACGGATTTAACGGATGTAAGTAAGAAGGAATGGACAATCTTCAATCTTCTAGCAATTATTAAAAGTCGCAGCACCACGCACCGGACAAGACATGGCTGTTTCCCTGCTTTGCTCAGCGTTTGGTGCTCCGTGCGCGCACTGCGTTGAAATGTTTTACGTTTTAGAGTCAAAAAAAAACCTTCCAGTCAGGAACCAGAAGGAAGGGATGTATAATCTCAAGTACAACAAGGTCTTTAATCGCAATTGTCCAGTACATCGGCGATCGCCCACATCTATCTAATGGCTGAAAGTATCTGCATAGTTGCTAATCATTTTGAATCGCTGTTTTGAGACTCTTGCAGAACTCGCCTATGGCTTCCAAACCTTGTTCAGGAGTGCCTTGGGCTAAGCGTTTCACAAAAGCACTGCCGACAATCACAGCGTCTGCGCCCCATTCTTTGACTTGGCGAGCGTGTTCGGGTTTCGAGATACCAAACCCGACGCCGATGGGTTTGTCGGTGATGCTACGGAGTTCTTGCAGCAACTCTTTGGCTCGCGTGTCTAAGCCTTCGCGCACTCCCGTAACTCCCGTCACGCTAACTAAGTAAATAAATCCTTGAGACTCGCGAGCAATGGCTTCTATACGACTTTTAGGACTTGTGGGAGCAACTAATAATGTTAGTTCAATCCCTAATTTGTTGGCCGGTTGAATAAGACTTGCGGCTTCTTCTAAGGGCAAATCTGGTACAACCAATCCCTGAACTCCAGCACTTTTGATTTGCTGTAAGAAAGTTTCGATACCTCGGTACAAAATCGGGTTGTAGTATGTAAAGAGAATTATGGGCGATCGCAAATTTGGACTAACTTTCGCCACCATTTCCAGCACCGAATCTAACCGCGTTCCCCGCTGCAAAGCCCTGGTAGCCGCGGCTTGAATCACCGGCCCGTCAGCTAGCGGGTCAGAATAAGGTACGCCAAGCTCGATCGCATCTGCACCATTATCATCCAAAACTTGCAGTGCTTTAGCCGTTGTCTCCAAATCTGGATCGCCAGCAGTAATAAAAGGAATCAATGCACATTGGTTGTGCTTGCGCAACTTCTCAAAACAATTAGAAATAGTCATTAGTTATTAGTCATTAGTTATTAGTCATTAGTCAGTGGTCATTAATCAGTTGTTATTTGTTATTTGTTATTTGTTGGTTAGTTTTTTTTGTTTGTTCCAATTACTA
>JAJAYT010000287.1 GCA_026786085.1 Microcoleus sp. CAN_BIN18
AACAACTCCGACTCCGGCAACAACTCCGACTCCGGTAACAACTCCGACTCCGGTAACAACTCCGACTCCGGTAACAACTCCGACTGCTTCGAGGATTCCGACTGCGCCGACTGTTACCGTGCCTGATTCGATGGTGTCAATTAGTTCTCTTGCCCCGACGGCTACTCCCGGACTCTTGCCAATGCCCGGCCAGACGCCGATGTTCCCGGGGGTGTCGAACCCGATACCCTTACCTCCCACACCTTTGGGGTTCTAGGTGCGATCGATTCGGCTTCATTGTCAGTTGCGAGTGAGGGAATTAACTCGCAACTGAAGACTCATGCACTCATAACTATTTCAGGCCTTGTGGATTCTCCGTCGAGTCTTCAGGTGACTTGGCCGGAGAATCTTCTAGGGGAGATAACTGTTGGCTGTAGTACCCCAAGAGCGATCGAAGTTTCATGCGGTGGATGTAAGGCCAGCCGCCATTGGCTTCAATATTCTTGAGCAGTTTGTAAAGTGCTTGGCGGTTGTCGGGAAAAGACGCTTGAAACAAACCGTCCCGAATTTCCTGGTGCGAAGCTTCCAGCGTCCGCAGCAAAGCCAAAAGCAGCACGCTGTCTCCCTGACAACTTTCGGCTAAAGTCCGAAGCGCCTCTGTCAGCGATTGCAGTTGAGACTGCAACTTTTCTGACTCTAAATCTTTGCCGTTGTCCATACCGCTGCTTCCTTTGAAATCTACAAGGCGTTTGTCCCCAGCCTTTTGGTCAGCCGACTAATCGAGCTAGTGGCGATCGCCATTCGGGGCCATAAGCAACGTAGCTTAAGTAGGTTGACGATCGCAATATTAATTTGCAGTCCAAGTCAGGAAAAGAGCACCACCCGTCGTACGATGTGTATTGGGCTGCGATCCGAACATGATTGAACAATCAAAAGTTCTTGCTTATTTTCACGGCGTACTAGCTTGATTTTTTGAGTCAAAGTCGGTGTCGGTGAAGCGAGGGATTTGGATCTAAATGCTGCTATGGCGCTGGCTTAGCCTGTCGGCGGGCAATTATATTTTGCTCAAAATAGGGCTTTTTCTTAATATAATCCGATGTTGGATATTGAGGTTGGGAATGAAATATCGTGCTTTAATTGTTGCACTTTTAGCATTTTGCATGAGTGCGCTGGTTGCCTGTTCTTCTGCTCCTGACTCGACGTTGGCGACTACCGAGTTGCTCACCTACGACGAGATTAGAGGTACTGGATTGGCAAATAACTGCCCTAGCTTGGCAGAAACTTCTCGGGGATCGATCGCCGTCGGAGCGGGCAGCACATACAAACTGACTGGTATGTGTTTGCAGCCCACAACTTATTTTGTGAAGGAAGAGCCAGCAAACAAACGCCAAGAAGCAGAATTTGTGCCTGGTAAAGTGCTGACGCGGTTCACGTCGAGCATTGACCAAGTTCAAGGTACGCTCAAGGTTAGTGATGATGGGACTCTGACTTTTACAGAAGAGGATGGCTTGGACTTTCAAGCAATTACGATTCAGTTACCGGGCGGAGAACAAGTACCTTTCTTGTTCACTATTAAACAACTCGTAGCAAGTTCCGAGCCTGGAGTGGTTGCGATTAATACTTCCACCGATTTGCGAGGGGAATTCAACGTTCCTTCTTACCGCAGCGCTGGCTTTTTAGACCCTAAAGCTCGCGGTGTAGCCTCTGGCTACGACCATGCTGTAGCGCTTCCGGCTACTGACAATTCCAAACTGAAACGGTCTAATGTGAAGCTGGCTGACACCAACACAAAGGGGGGCAAAATTTCTCTGCAAGTTGCTAAAGTCAACAGCGCCACTGGCGAAATAGGCGGGATTTTTGAAAGCACGCAGACTTCTGATACTGATTTGGGAGCTAGACCTGCTTTGGATGTGAAAATTCGCGGTTTGTTTTACGCTCGCATTGAGCCTTCTGTTTCGTAAAATTGGCTTTCTGGATCGATCGAACTTGAGCAGTTTTTTGCCATAAATCTACTGCTCGTGATTCATTAGCCAACAGTCTTGGGCAATATCACTTAAGACTGTTGACTAATGACTAAATTTATGATTAAAGTGTTAAGGGTTACGAGTTATTAAGTTAGGATTTTTAATTGATAAAAGTATTGCGTTAAAACGGCTTTGAGATTATACTGTGGTGTGAAAAAATCCCATTAAAATTATGATTTTTGTTTAATATTTTTGGAGATCGCCCAGCCCAATTGCTCCACAGCCCCAAAGTTGAACTGGTGTGTCCGCTGTCACAGCAGTCAAGTGTTAGGATTACACCACTTCAAGATGATTTTTTTTAGGCTAGATTGGAAACTAGGTCTAAAGCAACATCAGTCCTCTGCTCTACCAACCCTTATGCCACCATGTCTACCACCATCCCCAACGAGCTAAAAAGCGAAAATCTGCAATTGTTGCGCGAGTACCAAGTTTCTCGATCGAATGAAGTCCGCAATCAGTTGGTGAAACTGAATATTGGACTGGTGAGAAAAGAAGTTTACCATTGGATCAACCAGTGCGCTGAAAACTACGATGATTTGCTGCAAGTGGGGTGTCTTGGGTTGATTAGGGCGATCGAGCGATTTGAAGTATCGAAGGGACACGCTTTTAGTTCCTTTGCAATTCCTTACATTCGGGGCGAAATTCAACACTACTTGCGAGACAAAAGCCCTGTGGTGAGAGTTCCCCGCCACTGGCTGTCCCTGGAACGCAAGTCTGTCGCAGTGATCAAGGATTTGCAGGTGCAGTTCAACCGCAAACCTACAGATGCTGAAGTCGCAGCAATTCTTGAGGTTTCTGTAGAAGAATGGCGAGAAATTAAGTTAGCACATCTCAACAAATCGCCTCTAAGTTTGGACGCGCCGGTGCAAGATGAAAATGAGGGGGCGACAAGTCTTGGAGAATTGGTGCCCGATAGCAAGTATCGCAGTTTTCAGTTAGCCCAAGAGGATCAAATTCGGGTACAGCAAGCTTTGGCTATGTTGGAACAACGGACTCGCGAGATATTGGAGTTTGTTTTTCTCTACGATTTGACACAGAAGGAAACAGCCGAACGCTTGGGTATTAGCGCGGTGACTGTTTCTCGCCGAGTTAAGAAGGGACTAGATTTGCTCAAGGAAATTATGACAAAACAGCTTTAGACAGTTGACAGTTGACAGTGGGCAGTTGACAGTTGATAGTGGGCAGTTGATAGTGGGCAGTTGACAGTGGGCAGTGGTCAGTTACTATCAATGACCAATGACCCATGATATCATGTCCGATCAATTACGATCACAAAAACGCTTCGTAGTGCGGACTGAAGTCCGCATTCCGGCTGCGGACTTCAGTCCGCACTACGAACTAATATTATTGCTGTTAATCGATAGGACACGATATGACTAATTTTTAGATGCTGCGGACAAATTTATCGAGCCTTTCTACAGCTTTTTTAATTGTGCCTAAATCGGTGGCGTAAGATAAGCGAATGTGGTCGTCTGCACCAAACGCAATCCCTGGAATAACTGCTACTTGTTGCTGTTCTAAGAAAGCGTCGGAAAATTCCAGAGAATTCATTCCTGTTTTGCTGATGTTGACAAACATATAGAAAGCACCGTCTGGTTTGATGCAGCTAATTCCGGGGATAGCATCGAGTAATTCAAATATTACCTCACGCCGATCGGCAAAAGCTAAGCGCATTTTTTCCACAGACTCTTGGCTGCTTTCCAAAGCTGCGATCGCGCCGTACTGTGCAAAAGTACACACGTTTGAGGTACTGTGACCTTGAATGGTGCTAGTGGCTTTGATTATTTCGAGCGGCCCGGCTAAATAGCCAATGCGCCAGCCTGTCATGGAGTAACCTTTGGCAAAACCGCTGCTGATCAGGGTGCGATCGAAGATTTCTTTACCCAAGGAACCGATGCTGACGTGTTTGGCGCCGTCATATATAATTTTTTCGTAAATTTCGTCAGAAACGACTAGAATATCTCGATCGACTATCACCTCGGCCAGCGCTTTGATTTCCGCCGGAGTGTAAACCATTCCCGTCGGGTTAGAAGGCGAATTCAGCACAAATAACTTGGTTTTGGGAGTAATCGCTCGATTCAGTTGTTCCGGTGTAATTTTATATCCGGTAGAAGCATCTGTCCGTACAATTACGGGCTTACCGCTGGCGAGTTTCACCATTTCTGGATAGCTGAGCCAGTAGGGAGCCGGAATAATTACTTCATCTCCCGGATCGATCAGGGCCATCATCAGATTGTAGAGCGAATGCTTGCCGCCGTTGGTGACAATGATATTTTCCGGATGATAGTTGAGATTGTTGTCGTCGCGGAGTTTGCGGGCGATCGCAGCTTTTAACTGCGGTTCCCCAGCCACAGGGCCATACTTAGTCTTCCCCGCGTCTAAAGCTTGCTTTGCTGCCGCTTTAATGTGTTCGGGGGTATCAAAGTCGGGTTCTCCCGTACTCAAACTACAGACATCAATCCCTTCGGCCTTCATGGCTTTAGCCTTAGCTGCGATCGCTAACGTTATAGAAGGAGGAACCTCACCCACTCGTGCTGCCAACTTGATCATTGGATTTTAGATATTATATTTTTGACTTTAGATCATAGGGTGACAAATCTTGATATTCAACCCTGTTGTTAGGAAATTATGACATTTGGTTAGCTAGTATGTACAAGATTTAGCAAGTGAACAATCTAAAAAATTGAAAAAGCTATTAGTTTTAATTTTAATTTTTTAGTTTTTATTTTTTGCGTTATTATTGTACCATTTTCGATACTTCGTTACCATTAACGCCGATCGGCTCCTGCTTATGGATCTCAAATCTCTGATTCGCGACATTCCTGATTTCCCCAAGCCGGGAATTATGTTTCGAGACATTACAACTTTGCTGCGGAACCCGCAAGGGCTGAGCTATACCATTGACAGTTTAGCCGAAAAATGCTCTGCAATGTCTGCTGACTATATCGTGGGCATGGAATCCCGCGGCTTCATCTTTGGCGCGCCTTTGGCTTATAAAATGGGAGTGGGCTTTATTCCTGTTCGCAAACCGGGAAAACTGCCTGGAGAAGTTCATTTTGCTGAGTACGAGTTGGAGTATGGTGTCGATCAACTAGAAATGCACAAAGATGCGATGACATCGGGTAGCCGAGTGCTGATTGTGGACGATTTAATCGCCACTGGCGGAACAGCGGCGGCGACGGCTCAGTTGTTGCAGCAAGCGGGCTGCGAGCTTGTCGGTTTTGCTTTTGTGATCGAATTGCAGGCTTTGGGCGGTAGGCAGAAATTGCCCCAAGTGCCGATCGTCACATTGGTTGAGTATTAGTCATTGGTCAGTAGTCAGTAGTCATTGGTCATTGGTCATTAGTCATTAGTCATTAGTGATTGTAGGGTGCGTCAGGGGGTGAATGTGACAACCACCTAGTCAAGAATTCTTTCCCTGACGCACCTACGGGCTATTGAGTGCTGATATTTATGAGTCATTTACAACTTTTCGATTCTTTAATCTTCAATTCTTTAATTTTCATTTAATCTTTCAATCTTTCAATCTTCAACCTTCAATCTTTCTTTCAATCTAAAATCCAAAATCCAAAATCTAAAATTGCATGGCTTCAATTAAGTTAAATCGAAATGGGCGAATCTTGAGTTATATATTTGGCAACGAGACATTTACCTATGTTGTCAAGAGACTGTTGCAAGCGCTGTTAACGCTACTTTTGGCATCGGCTCTGTGTTTTGCAATTATTGAACTCGCACCGGGAAATTACTTGGATACTTTAAGCCAAAATCCGAAAATTTCCCCGGAAACACTCCAACAATACAAACAGGAATTCGGCTTGGATAAACCCGCAATCGAGCAGTATTTGCTGTGGCTGCAACAAATTGTGACGCGGGGGAATTTTGGTAGGAGTTTTGTGTATCAGCGATCAGTAGCTTCTCTGCTGTGGGAAAGAGTACCGGCGACACTGTTGATGGCGATCGCATCTTTGATTGTAACTTGGGCGATCGCGATTCCTTTGGGAATAGTTGCCGCCGTCAATCAGAATAAAACTGTCGATCGCGTTTTGCAAGTAGTCAGCTACACCGCACAGGGATTTCCCAGCTTTATCACAGCCTTGCTGCTGCTATTTTTTGCTCAGAATACCTCACCTCTTTTCCCAGTCGGAGGAATGACGAGCATCGATCATGCAGACTTACCTTGGTGGGGTCAAATCCTCGATTACTGCTGGCACTTAATTTTGCCAACAGTTGCTTTAAGTATTACCAGTTTTGCTGGTTTGCAAAGATTGATGCGCGGACAATTTTTGGACGTGCTGCGTCAAGACTATATCCGCACAGCACGGGCGAAAGGTTTACCGGATAATCGAGTCATTTATGTTCACGCTTTGCGGAATGCTATCAATCCTTTAGTTACGCTGTTGGGTTTTGAGTTTGCTAGTTTGTTGAGCGGTGCATTTATTGCAGAATTTTTCTTTAATTGGCCGGGTTTGGGAAAGCTGACTCTGGAAGCTGTGACTAATCAAGATTTGTATTTAGTCATGGCGAGTTTGATGATGGGTGCTGCGATGTTGATTGTGGGGAATTTGTTGGCGGATTTGTTGCTAAAGGCGATCGATCCTCGGATTAAGTTGGAAAATATTCAATAGTCATTAGTCATTAGTCATTAGTCATTAGTCATTAGTCATTAGTCATTAGTCAAGCGATTTTAGATTGACTTTAGGTATGAATTATGTAGTTTTTAGCTTGGAGATTGAAAGTAAGTCAACTTTTATAAAAAAAGTTCGGCAAGCGGAAAACTCATCGGCTTTAGCCATGAGATGTAAGCGGCACGGGCGGTCTTAACCGCCGTGAATCTTTCTTAATTCTTAATATTTAAAAGGCGACTGCTATATTAAGATATGAATATAGTACGCGGGGACTCTGCGAAACGGGAGTGCTAGTCATCTAAACGCCCAAAAGACATCACCGCGCTCAAAGAGCAAACGCGGTGAGTTTGGGAACCTGAGTAATCAGGATATTAAGGTTGCGAAATCTTAAGAATCTCAGTCGCTTTAGCGCTGAGAGTGTCAAACAGTCTCAAATTCTCAATCTAAAATCGTTTGGGCAATTCCCAATTACCAATTACCAATTCCCAATTCCCAATTTGAGGTAACATATTATTTTGACAAAAAAGATAAAATGTTATCCCAAGTTTTTTATTTGCTCCGTTCTCGTGCTGATGGCAAATATCTCTCTGCCAATCCCAATCCAGATTCGACAGTTAGTTACCTGCTGATGTTTCGCGAAGACTATGACGCTTTGAGCTATCTCAACGCCCACGCTCCTGATGTTGCCGATCGATTCGGAGTAGAATCGATTCCAGGTTCGTCTGTGAAAAAGCTGCTAGAACGTTGGGGCTTTAACGGTGTCGGGGTTGTTCAAGATCCGCTGGTGCCGAATATTGAGTTTTTATTAACAAACAATTGACAATTGACAACATTTGTGTTTAACCCGGTTTGTGGAAGAAATCGGGTTTTTTGGTGAAGTTTTGGGCCGATCGCCCGATCGAGCTAGTCAACTTCCGTGCCCCACATCTAGTGCAAATTGTCAAATATATTCACCTTTCACCCTAAATCTGAATCCTGTTGTATATTCGTAGTTTGTTGATATATATTCCGACACGTCAGTACACAACCTATGGTTCGAGAATTAGAGCGATCGAGTGCCCGCGAGAAACGCAACCTGTCCGATTTCCCCGAAACAGCACCCGCAGCCAATCCAGTATTTTTCAGGACGTACAGCCGCCGTACCGAGACAGGGCGGGAGACTTGGGCCGAAGTGTGCGATCGAACAGTCAAGGGGCTGCAAAAGCTGGGAAACCTCACCCCGGAAGAGACACAACTGCTGCACCGGATGCAAAACGAGCTCAAAACCCTCGCTTCAGGCCGCTGGCTGTGGGTGGGCGGCAGCAAATGGATCGAACAACCAGAGAACTTTTCCGGCGCATACAATTGCTCCTCAACAAATATTATCGACTGGCGGGCCTTTGGCTTGTTGATGGATTTGGCAATGATGGGCTGCGGCACAGGCGCAGTCTTGGAACCAAAATACATCAACCAACTGCCGCCGATCCGCAACCGCTTAACCGTGACAGTCCAAGGTGCGATCGGCTCTACACCCGCTGCATCCCGTCGTCAAGAAACCGAAGTAAAAATAGACGAAAAAACCGCCACTATTTATGTCGGAGATTCCCGCCAAGGTTGGGTAAAATCCTATCAAGCTTTGCTGGAATTATCCACAGATGAAAGATTTGCAGGAGCCGCTCAAATCTTCATCGATTTGAGCGACGTTCGCCCGGTGGGAGAACCTTTAAAAGGCTTTGGCGGAGTAGCAAATCCGGTGAAATTGCCCGACCTTTATCAGCGGTGCGCCGCAATTTTGAATAAAGCTCAAGGGCGGCAGTTGAATTCAGTAGAATGCTGCGTGTTAATTGACGAAGCTGCGGTCACAATCGTCGCTGGAAATATTCGCCGCTGTCTCCCCGAAGATGCTTTGGTTCACACTTCAAAAGGTCTTGTTCCTATTTGTGATGTGCAAGTTGGTGACCTAGTGCAAACTCCTCTGGGATTCCAGCGAGTTGTTGATAAATTCGACCAGGGATTTCAAGATGTCTACGAAATTGAAACCAATGCGACTTATCCTAGAGCAACCTTAAACCATCGGCAAGCAGTCCTAGCAGATGCTCAAGGTGGTATTGTTTGGAAATCAGTTGCGAGTTTAGCTGAAGGCGATCGGCTCTTACACAACACCCAAGTCCTACCTGGAACAATTACCCATCTCCCTCCTGATTTTACAGAATCCCGACCCTCACAAAGTCGTACAGCTAAGTCCTTTGTGGTTCCCGAACTGACAGCCGAAGTTGCTTGGTTAATCGCGTTTACCCACGGTGATGGTTATGTGGCTCTTGGCCGCAATAAACACGACAAGCCCTATGGGCGTGTAGAATGGGCGATGAACAGTTTGGATACAGAACTCACACCTAAAATTCAAGCTAAAATCAATTCTGCTTTAGCTTTATTTGGCTTGAGTGCTGTTCATGGGGTCATCAAGGGTGAAAATACTGCCAAATCAATCTGTTCATCCATTCGATTAGCTGAATACTTCCATCGCTACATTAAGCAGCCAAATATTCCCCTAACAATTCCTAGTTGGATTTTGCAGGGTTCAGTAGACATCCGGGCAGCTTATCTAGCTGGATTAATGGACAGCGACGGTACTGTTAATGGCCGTCCTCCTCACTTAGTTACCTCAGTCTATCGGTCATTTGTCAGACAAGTTAGTGCTGTTTTATCCAGCTTGGGTATCGCTGGCAGAGTTACCACAACTCATCCACAACAGCCGGGATGGCAAATTAAGCACCACTTGACGATTCCAGCACTCAAAGAACGTTATAACGCTCTGATTTCGCCTCACTCGCTTAAGGGAGAAGTACGCCAAGGACTGAAAATGTATGGCTTCACTGTTCCCGGTGCAATCATGCGAGAGGCTCACACCTACAGCGAAATGCGAGATATGGGATTCCAAGGTTCTCGCACCGTTGATGCTAATTACGAACGCTATATCGCTGAGGCTGATATCTCATTAGATATTCCAGTCACCGTTAAAGGGCTGGGAAGCTACGATCATGTCAAAACTTATGACATTGAAGTTGAAAAAGCTCACTGTTTTTACTGCGATGGTTATCTAACACATAACAGTGCCGGAATGCGCCAGTTTGAATCTAGTGATGAACTAGGGGCAAATGCTAAAAACAATCTGTGGCAACAAGATGAAAGTGGCAACTGGAGAATCGATCCAGAACGCGATGCCCTTCGCATGGCAAATCATACCCGTGTTTTTCATAGCAAACCGACACTAGAAGAATGTATTGAAGCCGTCCGCAAACAGTATTATTCTGGCGAAGGTGCGATTCAATGGGCTGGCGAAGCTGTAGCTAGAACTAACGTTGATTTACTTTCAACACCAAGTCTTAAACTTGAATTTTTGAAAGCCTACGACGAAGGAAAAGCTAAACAGTGGTTCCAGGAACGTCATCCTAATATGACCGCTGACGAGTTAGAGCATCGGTTAGTCCGTGTGGGCTTAAACCCGTGTGGTAAGTAATTTTGCCTCACGTTAAAAACCTCGCAAATACGGGGAAAGCTGAAATGCTAATCCCGTGGTAATCAGAAGAAATAAAAAGCTTTTGACACCGTACAGCGTAGAGAGTGAAACTAGATTACAATGAAAAAAGCAATCTAGAATATAATCTCTCCAAGAGTGTGGGGGCGCGTATGACAAGCACCTTCTATGGCTACTCAGGTTTCTACGGTGAGCATTGTTTAAGGTCAAGCCTTGAGTACATTTACGCGAAATACCTGGACTACATGAAAATTGGCTGGACATACGAACATAAAACTTATTTACTCTCGAATGAAGTTCGGTGCAAACCAGACTTCCTTCTTGAAAATGGTGAGTATGTCGAAATTAAAGGCACTTTTAATTATCAAAGTGACTTGCCAAAAATTCAGCGTTTTGAGTCTGAGTACAACGCAAAAGTTACGATTATTCAAGAAAAGGGCTTAAGACAACTCATCAAGGATACTCCTTTTGTATTTGAGCATTTGAAACAGGAATGGAAATCTCATGCTAAGGTAAGAGGCATGGATAATTTCGGAAAGAGAAACCCTATGTATGGTGTTACTCAATCTGAAAGTACCAAAGCTAAAATCAAAGCTAAGGCGAATGCAAGATTTGCCGACCCTAGTTTCAAAGAGAAGTTTCTCAATAGTCCCAAGCGAAAAGCATACCATGAGTCACGCAAGGGAAAGAAAACAGGTACGTTAGTACCTAGATTTATTCTTACTTGTGAATTTTGTCAGAACAGTTTTGAAGTTATACAACACAAAGTATCCAAGCGTCGTTTTTGTTCAAAAAATTGCTCTGTCCAATCGCAGCATGGAAAAACTTCAACAACTAATTCTGATATTCAAACATTAGCTCATACTTTTGCCTTGGATAATTATGAAGCCCTCTTATCTGTAAAGTTGAATAACCTAAAAGAGCTTTTTCAACCTTTACATGACTCAATACAAAAAGAAAATAACATTCTGGATATCAGAACAATATCTCAGATTGTTACAGGTAAGCCATGTAGCAGAAAGGAACTCCTCTATTATTTGAGGGAATACGCGCAAAAGGTACGCGGAGCTACTGCGAAAAATCAAGCAGTAGAACTAGAGGATAAAAAGCCTTTAGGATAACATAACTGGAAATTATTGGCTCTAACTTCCACTGTAATCTTTCTGAGGTTCACCTCAATCAAATTGACCCTTACAATTTCAAAGAACTGGAGGAAGCTTTCACCGCCGCAGCTATATCTGTCGCGGCACTTCTCAATCACAAATTTCTCGAACCCCGCTACCAATACAGCCGCGAATTAGACCCGATTGTCGGCGTATCCTTTACTGGATTGTTCGATTTCTTCGTTCACGCTTTCGGCGTGGAGTGGCTGCGCTGGTGGGTGGAAGGCCGCCCGCAAACTCCCCAGGGAATCGCGTTTAAACAGCGGGAAGAAGAGTATTTGACTGGTTGGCGGGAGACTGTGAATCGGGTAGTTTGGGATTATTGCGATCGCCATTCCTTAAAACGCCCCAATCGCTGCACAACCGTGCAACCATCCGGTACTAAATCTCTGCTCACAGGCGCTTCTCCGGGCTGGCATCCGCCGAAAGCCCAGCGTTTCATTCGCCGAATCACTTTCGGCAAAAACGACCCTGTAGCCCTCGCCTGCATCGACTACGGATACAACGTGATTCCGTCTCAATCTGACAAAGATGAAAACGGCAATTTGCTGAACAATCCCTTCGATGAACGCTGCACGGAATGGCTGGTAGAAATACCCGTTGCTGTAAGTTGGGCTGACTTACCCGGTGCTGATGAAATTGACATTAACAAGTTTTCAGCAGCCGCCCAAATGGACTTTTATATGCAAGTGCAAAAGTTCTATGTCAGACACAACACTTCGGCCACCATTGAGTTGCGGGAAAATGAAGTTGAAAGTTTGGGGACTCGGATTTACGAAGCGATTCGCGATGACGAAGGCTACATTTCCGCAGCACTTTTAGCCAGATTTGATGCTCTAGAAACTTTCCCGCGCTTGCCCTTTGAACCGATAAACAAGGAAACTTACACCAAGATGGTTGCAGAGGCTTTATCGCGCCGCGAAACTGAGGTTTTCCACGTAGCTTTGAGCCGTTACGATTTGGGTGAAATGATGGATTCTGGGCCGGCTGGCTGCGATTCTGATAAGTGTTTGATGCCTGAAACTAAGTAGATTTAGCGATGGTTTAAATATGAGAAATCCCCTGTTTTTGGGGATTTCTTTTTTTGAAAATTAGCGATCGAATGTTCTGTAGCAAGTCTCAGGTTGCTGGGACTCTAGCAAGTCGGGGTTAAATATCACCACGAATTTTGCGCCAGGAACCAAGCGACGGAGAATCTCTAGATGACCGTCCGCATCGGATCGAGTGCGAAACTGACCAACTGTCACACGCTGCATTTTGGGCAGCAAACGAACCATAACCCAAGGGTAAAGTCGTTGTTTGTAAGGCATAATTAACTTGTCTCCATATGTATGGGAGCCAGAGCCAGTGCTGATAGGTTGGTAGCCGGGATGCACTGGCTTTCTGACGAACGCGATGTTCTCCTCTCATACTACGGACAATTTTGGGTTAAGTCAAGTTAACCATAGAAATTCTGAAATCGGTACAGTGAATGAGTAGTGTGGGGGAAAAACTCAAACAGCGACGGCAATCGCTGTCTTTGACGCAGCAGCAAGTTGCCGATCAATTGGGCGTGACTGTAACCACTGTAAAAAATTGGGAAGCGGGCAGACATATTCCAAAGCTGTATCTAGAACAGACGAAAGCATTGTGCGACCTCTTAAAGCTTTCCTTAGATGAACTCGTAGATTAAGTATTTATATGGTGCGTCGCTGCGAAATTTTCCAGCCGCTCCGCAGATTATCGACAGCGACGTACCCTACGGTATCTTGCGATTAAAATCTAAACTTTAATTAAGCAGAGGAATTATCAAAAATGTCAGACCATCAAAATCAACCTAGAGAATACGATGCAGTCAAAGGCGGTCAAAATTTAATTCCTGTCAATGCCGCCGTACTCGGAAGCATTGCCGGACAAACTTTTCAATTCAAAGTAATCACAGTCAACAACAGAGGAGGAATCATCAAAACAAAACAGCGACAAGCCGAATACCTTAGTGAAAACCTAGGGCGCGGAGTCAGCTTAGAAATGGTATGTATTCCCGGCGGCACATTTATGATGGGTTCCCCCGACAATGAACAAGGTAGACGTGATAACGAAAGTCCCCAGCATCGAGTCACAGTACCGACTTTTTTTGCAGGAAAATACCCCATCACCCAAGCACAATGGAAAGCAGTCATGGGAAACAACCCTTCTAATTTCAAAGGTGAAAAACGTCCTGTAGAAAATGTATCGTGGGATGAAGCCGTCGAATTCTGTAACAAACTCTCGCAAACAACCAGGAAAACATATCGCTTGCTGAGTGAAGCGGAATGGGAATATGCTTGTCGCGCGGGAACTACAACACCTTTCTATTTTGGTAACACAATTACGCCAGATTTAGCTAATTATAATGGCAATGATCCCTACGGTGCTGCACCCAAGGGACTTTACCGCCAACAAACAACAGATGTCGGGAGTTTTCCGCCGAATTCATTTGGTTTATACGATATGCATGGCAATGTTTGGGAATGGTGCAGCGATAAATGGCACGATAATTATAGTGGCGCACCGACTGATGGAAGTTCTTGGGAAACTGGTAAATCAGAATACCGGCTCTGGCGCGGTGGTTCGTGGAACCTCAATCCGTGGTTCTGCCGTTCGGCCGTTCGCTACTGGGATCGATCGGCGAACCGCTTCAACCTCATCGGTTTTCGGGTTGCTTGTGTTGCCGCGAGGACTCCCTAGCACTTTACTCTTTTACTCTTTTACTCTTTTACTCTTTTCTTTCTTCTCTTTCCCCTTTCTGCCGCAAGCGGCTCGATTTTTTTTAGGGAAAATGGGGGTTTTTGGCATAGCCCTAGACGCAGAAACCGGGTTTTTTACCTAGATATTGCATCACACCATTAATTAAAATGAAAACCCGGTTTCTTGGCCATCACCCTAGTATTGGTTTCGACTTCGCTCAACCAACGGTTATTAATCTGGGTTTCGACTACGCTCAACCAGCAATAAAGTTAATATAATATGAAAATTCGCTGCATTGCCAACAAAGGAGCAGACCTGCCGGAAAATTACCTAAATCCAACGCTAGACATTACCAAAGAAACTGAATTTAAATTGATAGTCGGTAAAGAGTATACTGTCTATGCTATCTCTGAATGGCAAGGAAATTTAGGGTACTATATTTGCGATGAACGCTATACTTATTATCCTCTAGAGAATCCAGCGCCGTTATTTGAGATAATTGATGGCAGATATTCTCGGTACTGGCAAGTGCAATTAGCAACTAATGGTTTGTTAGAAATTGCTTTTGAGCATTGGTTTTCGATACCTGATTTTTATGAAAAACTAACTGATGGAGAAGCAGACGCAATTTTGATTTTTGAGAAAATCAGAGAACTTATGGACGCTGAAGCTGCAATTCCTCAACGTCAACCTTTCTCTATTCAAGAATTGCTGGCGATTTCTCCGTTGTCGCCGGATAATTTAGCGAAAGTTGCTGGTTGATACAATCGCGGTAAGGTGCCACCCTACATTTATTTGAAAACATCTTTCCGCTTTTGCAGCAGCAAGGTTACGGTTAAATAAACTGCGGCGTGCAATCCTAAAATTCCCCAATTCAAGGCTAAGTTTTGCAAAGTTGGTTCGTAGACGGCGCTTTTCTCGAATAACTGCGGTAAGATTGTTCGATCGGGTAATTCGATCGGCTTTGGCACCATCGCGTTCACATTTACCAAGCTGCCGTAAGCCCCCACAGACCACCGGCTGACCGTCAACCACGACAGATACTGACCGATTTTCTCTATTTTAAACAAACTTCCCACACTGAACAGCACACCCGAAAAAATAATTTGCGGGGCTAACAGCAAAGGCAAAGCGCTATTTGCCTGACTCCCATTCTTTTTGTCAAAAATCCCTTGACATCTCGACAGCTTCTCCCAATCTTGAGGAACCAACAAGTCAGCTTTTTGGGTATCGCGCCCCAGTACGTGTAGCGTAAAACCTCCCCCTGATAGTCGATTTCTACATAGGGCTGGCGATTAAGTTTGTTTGGGTGCATCTCATTTTTGCAAATATATTCGTAGGGGCTCTGGCATTCCGGCAGTAAATCTCTGGTTCTCACTAATAAATCGTCTGCCGGAATGCGAGAACCCTTACACTCGTTGAGATGTACCCGTTTGTTTTCTTACGGGTTTGATTTGTCATAAAATTTTAATTTTTAGATTTTAGGTTTTAGATTGTGCGATAATTGAGTATTCAAAACATGAGTAATGTTATATCATGTTTAATAATCAATGCTGACAAGCACCGCACTAATCCCAAGCTGTCCCAATTCGGATAGCTTTCAGGAAGCTGCTTTGGCACTAGATACTATTTCTACCAAGCTAATTCCTCCCTACCATGAGCTACAGCTACTGCATTAATCCCAACTGCCGCGATCCAGAAAATCCTCCGACTATCAAGTTTTGCCAAAGCTGTGGCTCAAAGTTGTTAATAGACGAACGCTATCGGGTACTTAGTGTTTTGGGACAAGGAGGCTTTGGCAAAACTTTTGAAGTCAGAGATAGAGACGGGACTCGGAAAGTTTTAAAAGTTCTCACTTATATTGAACCTAAAGGGGTAGAACTTTTCCAGAAAGAAGCTAATGTTTTGCAGCGGCTGAAGCATCCGGGACTCCCGAAAGTAGAACCTGACGGCTATTTTACTTTCAAGCCTAACGATACTACCAACTCTTTGCACTGTTTGGTGATGGAGAAAATTGAAGGTAAGAATTTGCAGCAGTGGTTGGAAAATCAAAATCATCAACCTATAGACTCACAGCTAGCTATTGACTGGTTGACGCAACTAACAAAAATTTTGAATCTTGTTCACAATCAAAATTATTTTCACCGGGATATTAAGCCGCAGAATATCATGTGGCGATCGAACGGTAAATTAGTATTGATTGATTTTGGGGCGGTGCGGGAGTTTACAGAAACTGTTCAGAGAACGAATGGAGAGGTGACGAGAATTTCTTCGGCGGGTTACACTCCACATGAACAAAAAAATGGTAAGGCCGAACCCCGTTCGGATTTCTTTGCTTTGGGGCGGACTTTTGTGTATTTGCTAACGGCTCAACAACCGATAAATTTGCAGGAAGATCCGCGATCGGGTAAATTGATTTGGCGAACTTTGGCGACTCAAGCATCGAAGCCCGTAGCAGATTTGGTTGATGATTTGATGGCTTATTTCCCGAATGCGCGGCCGAAAGATACGCAGGTTTTGTTGCAGCGCTTGGTTAAAATGGTCGATCGAACATCTACATCTACCATTACGAAAACTTCTACATTTACATTGGGATGGAAGCCAGCTTTAATCGGGATCGGAGTTGCTGGGGCGATCGCAGCTTCCGCCTTCGCAATTCAAAATTTCTCGAAAACTGGAGTTGACAAGTTATTAACTTATCAAAGTTCCACCCATCAGTTTAAAATCAAATATCCTGAAAAATGGGAAAAGCAAGAGTCGCAAAATACATTAATTAGCGACGTGGTTGTCTTCCTCGCCCCCAAAAAGAACAGCGCTGATTCTTTTCAAGAACAAATTACTGTCAGTATAGAAGATTTGCCAAAACCGATGTCTCTAGATGAGTACAATCAGTCGTCTATTAGTTTAATTAAAACTAACTTTAATGATGTCAAAATTCTCGAAGAAAATTCAAAAACTTTTGCAAATAATCGAGGTCATACAGTAATTTTTGATGCCCAAGACGGGCAAAAAGCTACTCAAATTATGCAAACTTGGACGCTGATGAATAATAAAGCTTATGTGCTGACTTACACGGCCGAAAAATCTGAGTATTCGGAATATATAAAGACGGCTGAAGCAATGATGAATTCCTTAGAAATCAATTAATTCTTTTGTTCGATCGTTCTTTCCTAAGACTTTGAAGAAGGACTAAAGTCCTCACTACGAACCGGGCTGATTTTGCCACTTTTTACCAAAATCTGTCAGCGTTTCTTTGGGAATTTGCTGCTGTAACCATTCCAATGCTCGATTTTGGTGCGGGTGGAGGCCTGCCCGATCGTACACTTTGCAAACATCGACCAAATTAATCGGTCTGTTACCAGCTTTGGCGATCAATTGAGTGCGCCACTCTTCAGCAAATTTTTGCATGGTTGGGGCGGGGATTTTGCCCTGCAACCACTCTAAAGCTCGCTCTTGGTGGGGAGTTTGACCGCTGAGGTCGTAAGTATTGCAAACATTCACCAAACTCAAAAAACCGATCGGCGCTGCTGCTCTAGTTTGAGGCGGAGTTGGTCTGGCTGCGGGAGCCGATGCAGGTTTTGCCGCGGGATCTGGTGCTGGCCGGGCTGCGGGAGTCGGTGCTGGCCGAGCTACTAGATTTTGCTGCGGCAAACTGCTGACATTTCTGAGATTCGTACCCACACCGCAAGCTAAATTGCTTCTGCCGTAAGTCGGATCGGGAGGGCGAACGTTGATTGCAGTCGTTGCTTCGCAGACAATTGAGACAGTCAGCGGATTATTTAAATTGCTGCTTTCCTCCAAGAAAATCGCTCCCACATAAGCTTTCATGTCCGCAGACTTCGGTATTGCGTAGTGAAAAGCGCCTCTAGTCGTGGTGCGAATGGCAAAGTTGTAATCCTGTGGCAATAAAATGCTAAAGGTTTTGGCGATCGACTGCACAGAATTGAGAAAATTGCGGTTGCGAGAAACATGAGTTTGCTGACTGCGAACCATCGAACTAATTGCCGACTCCGCAGGCGATTGCGCTTCCCTAGCTGCAATGGGTTCCGGTTCTGGTGGAGCGAAAGCCGCGGCTGGTGCTTCTACCGGGGCTGGTGCTTCCACCGCCGGTGCTGGTGTGCGAGCTGGAGTTGGGGCTGGAGCTGGCGCGGGGGCTGGTGCGGGGGCTGGCGGTTCTATTTCCACGGGCGGTATTTGGGCTGAGGTCGATCGCTCCTCGCGAGTCCTTTGGCTCTCTTTTGCCAAAAATATTTCAAACGGAACACCGTAATTGCCCACAGCGCCTTGAATTTCCCGTACTTCAGCTCTGCCGTGAATTCCCACCAAGCGACCAGTGCTGTCGAGCACCGGCCCGCCACTCATGCCGGGGAGAGCGTTGCCACTGTACGATAGTTCGTAACCTTCATTCGCACCTTGCACTCGGCTAGTAACGCGGACTTCTTCAAAGCGGTAGCTGCGTTTGGTGTCAACCTGTCCTGGACTGGGATAGCCTGCGAAATAAATTGTTGCTCCTGGCCGTAAGTTCACAGAACTCCCGGCTTGCGCAACGGCATAGTTTTGTTTGCTCTGGAACTGCAACACGGCTAAATCGGTTCGAGGAACGAGGCGGGCTTCGTAGAGTTTGTAGCTCATACCGTCAGGGGTTTTGATGAAGCATTGGCCAGTCGTCTTTGCTACGACGTGGTTGGCGGTGAGGACGGTGTAATTTTCGCCTTGACGCTCAATGATTACTCCCGAGCCTTTGCAGTCGCCATCAATCACCACTGTAATTTTTTGGGCAATTTCACTGATTTTTGTTGGTTCTAGGGCGGTTGCTGCCAGTATTTGAAATGAGCCGATCGCGATTGTCCCGATCAGTACGGCTGGAATTCTGCTATAAAAGTTTGTCATTTTCCAATTATTTAATTTAATTTAAGCCATCGCAGGACAGGCTTACAGATATTTTCCATCGGAAATTATGAATCCTCGTGCACCGCCCTGATCAGTGCACAATATCGGCTATTTTTTCAGAGAATTTGTCATCTCAGAAGCTGAAGGTGCTAGCTGCTTGAAAGTATCGATCGGAATACCCCAACTGTACTTACTCATCTGTTCTCGCAGCGCTGCATTCAGTTCACTACCATCTTTGTACTGGTAAGGGTCTCCCCACAGCGGGTAAGCGTGGACGCCGTTAACACCCACCACCTCGCCGCGAGCGTTCAGCAACGGCCCACCGCTCATTCCTTTTTCAATATCGTTGGTATAACCAATTTGATAGCCGCCTTCCAAAGCTTTCTCTAGCACCAGCCAAACTTTGCCGGTTTTGAAAACAAATCCTCGGTCTTTTGAACCTTCTTCCGAAAAAGGAAAGCCACCTGCAAATACTTGATCTTCAACTTTTGGCACAGCACCCAGCTTAGCTGTCGTGTATTCAGCGCTGCTAGTAAAGCGCAACAAGGCTAAATCATTGCCTTTAAAATTAGCATCTTTAACTTCTGTTGCCTGATAAATTTTATTATCTGGGGTTTGGATTTGGTAGGGGGCTTTCCCGGATTTGAGGACGTGTTCATTTGTCAGTACGGTGTACTGCAAACCTTGCTTGCGAATGGCGATTCCTGTTCCTGCAACTTGTCCCGACGAGCGAATCCTCACAGCTATTGACTCAGCTTGCTGCTGCAATTTCTGTTGCGATATTTCGATGGGTAGTTGTTTTAAGGAATTTTTGTCAGGCGGGAGTTGTGCCGGCAGCATCATTGAGATGCCGCCGATACAAGTTGCCATAATCAGTGAACGCCAATCCATGTTTATTTAGCTCACGGTTTCTTTGCTACTTTTACCACAAAGGCTGGTTGTCTGCGGCGGGTTCGTTGTTGAGCAACACATTTAGATTGACGTTAGTATCGCCATTTTCGTATGTTACCAACTGCTTTTCTCCACTCAAATACAGGGGTTGCTTGGAAGCACGGTTCCGGGTATCGAGCATTTGTTCGAGAATCTGGTTGGCATTGCTGCGCTGGGGTAATGTCAGCACTACTGATCCAGCACTGGAACAATTGCCACTGCCTTTGGCTCGATCGACACACAATACTTTTTGCCCGTTGAACCTCCCTGCTCTCATGAAATTGAGCTGTCCGTTGTCGTTGAACCGTTGAAATCTGGCAGATACCTCCTCGCAGCGCTTTTTGGGAGGGAAGCCGGAAACTGAAAAAGCTTCGTTGTTCCAGACTATCAAGGGTATGTTCCCTCTCGCCGCTGTGCGAACTATGGTTGCGGGTTTGCCTTCGCTAATCCCGCAGTAGAATTGATTTCTGGTTTGAGCGACTGCCGAGGAGGAGAAAACAGCCGATGTACCTATGACGATCGCACCGGCGGCGATCGTACCAAATAAAGGTTGTCTCATTGGGTAGCCTATATAGTTTTGATCAATCAAAGATTTTTACGTTCTCTCCTGTTAAACTCGATCGAACTCACAGGAGACCCCTTGCCGTATTTAATTATTAAATTTTTAACGACCCTTAGTTCAGAATTTTACAGTATTAAATAATATTAGTCAATCTCTGTCAAGCAAGTTTTGGATCATTAGCTGCCTGTTGGGGACAGGCTTGCGTACCTGCACAGAAACAGACGTATTGGATCTTTAGTTTTGTCGAACAGGCACAAAAGCCAATTCTTGACGCCCCACCAGAACATCAAACTCCCGATTCACAAACCATTTAGCGTGTTTTTGAGCATCGTGCATTCGTGTAAGGAACGATCGAACTTCCCAGCATCTCAACCGTTTACGTAATAATCCCTAGTCCCCTTTGCATTCATCGCTGCACCGAGTCGGTGCAAACCGTACACGTAAGCAGCAGTTCTCATACAAACTGACAATTCCTCAGATTTTTTCCAAATTGCCTCAGTTTCTTCGACCATTTTATGCTGCAACCGCTGATTAACTTCTTCCAGCGTCCAATAAAGCCCGCAGCGGTTTTGCACCCACTCAAAATAGCTAACAGTGACGCCGCCAGCATTGACTAAAATATCAGGAATCACCTGAATTCCCCTCGTTTCTAAAATCAAATCAGCAGCCGAATCAATCGGCCCGTTAGCTACTTCAAAAACAAACTTAGCTTTGATATCATTGACATTTGCTTCCGTTATTTGATTCTCCAAAGCTGCTGGAATTAACAGGTCTACATCTAATGCTAAAAGTTGCTCATTTGTCAAAATTTCGTGTTCGATAATATTGCTGCAAACAGAACCTTCACAGTAAATATCTTTGATACCTTTATTAGCATCTTTCAATCGGCGAATGCTGGGAATATCTAACCCTTGTTTAGCATAAATTCCGCCTTGAGAATCGCTGACAGCCACAACTTTGTAACCAGCTTTCCAGAGTAATTCGGCTAATTCAGCTCCTGCATTGCCGAAACCTTGCACGGCTACAGTTGTCTCGCTAGGAATTCGCTTAAATTTGGGCAGTAAAGTTTGAATTACAAAAAAAGCACCAGTTGCTGTTGCCGTTTCTCTGCCCAAACTGCCCCCGATTGTGACTGGTTTACCTGTTACCACTGACGGACTGAGCTGGCGCTTAATAATATTGTATTGATCCATCATCCAACCCATAATCATCGGATTGGTATAGACATCCGGCGCGGGAATATCGACATCCGGGCCGATGAAATCGGCGATCGCATCCACGTAACCCCGGCTCAACCGTTCCAATTCCAGTTTGGACAATTCTTTGGGATTAAGAGTAATTCCGCCCTTTGCTCCTCCAAATGGCAAGTTGAGAACCGCACATTTAAAAGTCATCCAAAAGGCTAGAGATTGTACTTCATCAAGGGATACTTTGGGGTGGTAGCGCACACCCCCTTTTGTCGGGCCTCTAGTATCGTCGTAGCGCACCCGATAACCTTGGAAAATTCGCAGCGATCCGTCGTCCATCCGCACCGGAATTGATACAATCAAACTGGATTTGGGATATTTCAGTCGCTCGATCGTATCCTCGGAAAGGGATACATATTTTAAGGCTCGTTCTAATCGGCGGCTGGCATCGGCAAATAATGAATCAGACATAAGAAGAAGGAAGAAGGAAGAAGGAAGAAGGAAGAGTTGACTGTTGACTGTTGACTGTTGACTGTTGACTGTTGACTGTTGACTGTTGACAGAAGGAAGAGGAAAGACGGGAAAAGGAAGAAGGAAGAGGGAAAATAGGGGAGTAATTTGCCGGAAGCTCTGGGTTAGGTGGTATTTTAAATTTAATTATTTCGGCTTAACTGCTGGTTTTCCCATACTTTCTCATTTAATCACGATCGCGGTTTAGTTCTGCACAAGCGCCTTCTAGTTTGTGTCGATCGACAATCCTACAGTCCCAAGCAGCAATTCAGCAAATACACTTACAATAGAGAGAGATATTTAAGCTCAAGTAGTAATTTGAGTTCGATCGCTCAAATCACAGTCAGCCACCAGGGGAATTAAATTCTGAAATAGATCGATGCTGTAGCTGACGTTATAAAGTTAATTTTTATGATTGGACTCCTAGCTGCGCTCTCTGCGTCTGCGGCAGGGGGTATGAGAATTGCCCTGCCCCTGCTGTTAATTGGTCTGTTACGCATCGACAAACTTTGGTCGGAAATACCTTTATTATGTCGGGTTAACCCCCAAGTCGTGATTACGGTTTTGGTGAGTTGGTCGCTGTTAGAGTTATTTGCTTCTAAAACTTTTGTGGGAATGCGGGTGCTGCAAATTGTGCAAATTATTTTCAGTCCTATTGTAGGAGCAATTATGGGAATTGCGATCGCACAGGTAAGTTCGATCGACGAAATTGTTGCTCATCCTTGGATACTGTGGATTATTGGCGTTGTCGGAGGGTTATTGGCTTTAGTGCTGCAACTGGTACAAGCAGGATGGCTTTATCGGCTGCGAAGTTTGCCGATTTGGATGATTTTCCTCCAAGATGTTCTGTGCATTTCCTTGGTATTGTTTGCTTTTGACGCCCCGCGACAGGGTGGGTTAATTGCGATGCTGCTGCTGTGGATGGCTATTCGCAGTTCTAATGAGTGGTACGGTTGGTACAGAAGTCAGGGAGTTGGGGGCGTACTGGGAAATCCCCGCCAAAGTAAGCGCGATCCAGATTAATTGAGTTATTAGTTATTGGTTATCTGTTATTAGTTATTGGTGATTGGTTATTGGTTATTGGTTATTGGTTATTTGTTATTAATATTAGCCGAAATCAGGACACGGCAGTGCTGTTTCCTTACTAATCTGGATAGGGACACGGCAGTGCCGTGTCCTCGGTATGATCAGGAGTTAACTATCAACTAATGATAATGGATCTAAAGCAAGCCGATCGAGTGTAGCGGGCCTTGACCCGTAATTAACTCGATCACTAATGCTATAAAACCAACCATTGCTACACGACCGTTCCAGACTTCCGCCCCCGTCGTCAAACCCCACTCCCACTGCTCTTGAGGATACATCTTCACTTTTTTGGAAGGGCGTATCACATCAGAGAACTTAACGCTAGGAGACTCGATCGACTCAATGACTAAATCTGCCAAGGCCTCAATAAACACCGGATAAGTATTTAGCGCTGGTACTCGGTAGAAATTGTGAATCCCCGACTCTTCTGCCAATTCTCGATACTCCATGTCAATTTCTTGGAGAGTTTCGATGTGATCGGAAACAAAACTAATCGGAACTACCAACAAATCTTGGACTCCATTTGCTGCCAATTCGGTGATGGCATCTTCGGTGTAAGGCTTGAGCCATTCCACCGGCCCGACCCGACTTTGATAGGCTAGAGTGTGTTCGTTCGATCGATTCAAATGCTCCATAATTAGACGAGTGCAATCTTGAATTTCGCGCTGATAGGGATCTCCAGCCTCTTCTACATAGCTGGCGGGGACACCGTGGGCGCTAAAAAAGATGTGAACTCCATCGGGATTAGGAGTATTGTCTAACTCTTGGGCAATCAATTCAGACATTGCCTGAATGTAGCCTGGCCGCTGATACCAAGAAGGAATTGCAGTGTATTCAATCTGACTAAGGGCTGGATCTTTGCCCCACATTTCCTCTAGCTGTCGGAAGCTAGAACCGCTCGTACTGATGGAAAATTGAGGATACAGTGGCAGGATAGCCAGTTGTTCGATGCGATCGCGCTTAATTTGGGCGATCGCCTCTTCAGTAAAAGGATACCAGTAGCGCATCCCTACATATACTTGAGCATCTTGTCCCTTTTGCTGCAAAACTTCTTGCAGGGCTAGGGCTTGTTCGTCTGTGATGCGACGCAAAGGAGAGCCGCCCCCGATTTGGCGGTAGTTTTCCTGGGATTTCTGAAAACGCAGGGTCGAAATCAACCAGGCGAGTGGTTTCTGCAACCAGGGAAACGGCAGGCGAATGATTTCCGGGTCAGCGAACAAGTTGAACAGGAAAGGGCGGACATCCTCGATTTTATCGGGCCCGCCCAAGTTTAATAGCAATACTCCTACACGGCCCATAACGATTACAGCTCTCCGATCGTTTAGTTTTGTTATTTATTTTCACAATATGGCTTTATGATATCTTAAGTCGATAGCAACGTGCACATAATTTTGATTTTGGCAACAATTTTTCCAGATTTAAGCGATCGGTATCAGTGCTTGTAGGATGCGATCCCCCGTTTTTATCTTCAAACTGGCGATCGAACTACGCACTTTTTTGTGCAATATTCCCATGATGCCACAAAACTGGATGCTTCGGGGCATCAACCAATTTTCGATTGAAGAATTGAATAATTGACCCCACGGATGAATCGAGAGACTTGTAACCAAATTGCTTGTTAGTTAACTGTTAACAGTCAACAGTTGACAGTTAACAGTTAACTAACAAACTTTTTCGCGAATAACAAAGCCGCCTCAAACTTCAGCAATACATCCTTTTCTGTGTGAATAACTTTCTCCTGTTCCAGCAGCGGACGGCCAAACCTAAAAATGCCATCTTGTTCTACGTGATCCACAGCAGGTAAAGTTTCTGGATGCGGCAAAAATTTTCGACCGATCGTGTACGGCGTGTGGTAAGAAAAACTAAAATCGGGAAACTTATCGCTCTTGATTTCCAGGTAATAAAGCGAATAATAATCTTTGGTTTCGCAGTACACGCATTCGCGACACTTAGTTACCAGTCTGCGGTTCTGATTTAAAAACTCCCACTTGTCCCAATAGTAGCCATCTTTCATCATTTCCTGGTGATCGTCGCACAGTTCCAAATATAATTTATCAGCACCGGGAGGACGATAGAAGTAAAGCATGGCATAGGGCATTTCAATCAGTAACTTGACTGCTTGATTTTTGCGTTCGTACCATTCCTGCTGGTGAGTTTCGTAGATTTCGTTAGATTCAACTGCTTTACTGTTTAGCTGATTTTCTTTTGCCCATCGCGATGCCCAAACTGTCCAGTAAGCTAGCTGGAATGTTGCTGAAATTTCCGCCGAACCTTGTTCGTTCCAATCAACAATAATCTTTTCCCAAGCTGAACTAAAAGCTACTCGCGATTGTTCGTTTTGTTCGGTATTTTCTGTATTGATTTGGACAGGTTTTTGGCGATGGTTTTGAATCAGCTCTTTGGGTTCTTGCCGCCAATTATTAATGTCGGTTTGCGTGAGACTTAAGATAAATCTTCTGTCGTGAACGGGATATTCTAAATGGATTCCTGATTTGCGGAAAGAGCGGTATTCTAGGATAGGAAGCTTGCCCTGCTCAATCCACTGCTGGCGTTCTGCTGCCGAACACTTGAGAATTTCTTCTAATTCTACCGGATCGACGGCTAATTCACTTTTGAATGTCTCCCAAAATCTTGCTTGTTCGGCTGTGTTCACTTCTAGCACGGATACAATTGTGCTAACGAGGTGGTCTGTTTTGTCTTGGCAATTGCCGGGAAGTCCTAAGAAGTCGATGAGTTTGGCCTTGACTATTTGTCTGGCAGAGATTAGCTCGGCTAACATGAGAAGCTCCAGTAGAGTCTGAACTTGCGCTTTTGTTGAATCTGCAAGATTTGCGCAAGTCTTTATATACTTTACAGCAATTGAAGGGTCGATCGCTCGCAATTCACAAAAAAATCAGCATAAATACTCAAAAAACTAGGCTGCGGTCGATCGCCCCTTCAGCTAAAATCGATAATTGCGATCGCGCACCCACAAACTCACGGGCACAGCATGACCTGTTTTGTCTACTTTCACTTCGACCACAGAAGATTGCTGTCTTCCCCTTTGAGCTTGACCAATATCCTGATTAACCTTTTCCCTTTCGTTTTCTGGCATATAATAAGTTTCTAAACCATATTCCATCCGCCAGCCGTTATATTTACCCTGAAGTGCGATTTGGTTTGCAGGTAAATTAGATGGATTTTCCAAACTGACGCGCACAGGTTTCCAGGCTTTCGGACTACCAGAATTAACTACATCTTTTGGTGATTCCAGAATAACATAAAAATTGGTTCCTGCCTTGACATTATAGTTTTTTGCCTTTGGGCAAATAGTGCCGGGAGGACAAGGTGTTTTGTCACTTGGTAAATCTTTCCAGCCTGGTAATTTCTCAAGATTGTTATTCTGAGAAATATCATAACTCAAAACTTGGTAATATCCGCGCAGCAAATCGTAAGGGTCTACTGGTACTGTTTGTAAAATAACTGTTTTGCCAGTGACAAAAGTGTAAACTGATTGAGCGGGTACAGCGGCAATCAGTCCGATTTGTAGTAACAAAGGAATCCACAATCGCCACACAGGAATGCGTTTTGCTTCTGGGGGAAGTTGAAACATATTTGTTGTATCTGCTGGAGCTTCTGCTAATAAGTCAATGTTGTTTGTGTTCATATTATTTATGGGTTATTGTTTTGGCTTTTTCCGGAGTTATTAAACCACAGAGAGCGCAGAGTCCGCAGAGATGGAAAAGAGAGAGGGATGAATAATCTGTTCTGGGGGAATCTGAAACATATTTGTTTGATCTGCTGGATTTTTAACTAATAAGTCAATGTTGTTTGTGTTCATATTATTTATGGGTTATTGTTTTGGCTTTTTC
>JAJAYT010000288.1 GCA_026786085.1 Microcoleus sp. CAN_BIN18
CGGGAACGGCTTCGCCGAACGTGTTCTAGCGCTAACGCGCCGCTTCGCGTACTGCGTCTTCGCGGTTCGTTCAAAAAAAAAGATAGTTCACCAATTATGTAATGATTGCTATATTTTTAAATAATGACTAAAGTCCTTACTACGAACCTTGCTTACGCAGGAAGTATGCGGGACAGCAGGGAGAAAACCCCAAATCCTACTAGCAAAACGCCACTAACAGGCGTAATCCAACTCGACCACCTGCGCAATTCTAACAACTTTTTAATGCTCGCGGTAAAAGTACCTGCTATAATTAGCGGAGCGACATAACCAGCAGCGTAAAACAGCAGCAACACACCACCTAAAACGGTATCTCCAGTTTTGGAAACCCAAGCTAAAAGCGTCGCTAAAACAGGCGTACTGCACGGAGATGCTACTAAACCGAAAGTTAAGCCCAATAAGTACGATCGCACGCCAGCCGGCAAATCTTTCGGAACCCAGCCCACAGCGTCAAAAGACGGCATTTGCAAAGGTAAAGCTTCCAATAAATTCAGCCCCATTAAAATCGCGATAATACTCACAACGATCGGCAAACCTATACCAATTTTGCCATAAACTTGTCCGGCAAATGATGCTACAATGCCTAAACCCGCAAGGGTTGTGGCCAATCCCAGGGAAAACCACGCCGACTGGGCGGCAGCTTGCAGGCGGCTTTTTGCTTCGTATCCACCGATGTAGCCGATCGTGATCGGCAACATGGAAAGCATACAGGGTGTTAAGCTCGTTAGCAACCCTGCCAAAAAGATGACTCCAACGCTGACAAAACTCAGGTTTGTCAGTTGAGTGTTTACTAAGTTGTTAGCAAATTGTGCGAGTTCGTAAAGTTGGGTTTGCAGGGTTTCCATCGCTTGAGTGGGTGCTATATCTGGCTGTATTTCAAATTGTAACAGATGCGCGCAAGTTCCGTTTGAAATTGGCAATACAGCAGATTGCAGGTTTATAGGTACTATCAATATCCCCGTAGGGACACGGCACTGCCGTGTCCCTACAAAAGCTAGGTCGATCGCACCTTGATTAAAACGGATATCTTGACACCATCATCAACCAGTTATTTCCAACGGGTTTTTGCCCCTATTCCAGCAGAAAACTTATATATTTTGAAACAGGTATTTCGGCTGTTATTTAGATTATTCAGCCCGACTTTACTTTAAATTAAAGCCAATTTGTTCATTAATAGAGCCGTCTGGCATTATTGTCCCTACCAGCACCGCACCTCTGAGATTTGTTCCAGTTAAGTTAGCGCCTTCTAAATTAGCATTGCTCAGATTTGTGACTTGTTTGGAACCTCGAAAAAAGAAGCTGTGCAAGTCAGCATTTGTCAAATTAGTGTTAGCCAAATTAGCATATTGCAAATCAGCACCGTGCAGCGTCGCATCAGTTAAATTAGCTTCGGTGAGATTGCTTCCCCAAAGTCGAGAATCTAACAAATTAGCATCTTGTAAATTGGCGCGAGTCAGATTTGCCAAAGTCAGATTAGCATCCCACAATCTCGTGCGGTTGAAATTAGCTTCCGTCAAATTTGCTCGACTGAGATCCGTTCCCAAAATATCGGCATTTGCTAAATTGGCACCACTGAGATCGGCATCAGAAAGGTCAGCATCTTTTAAATTAGCACCGGACAAGTTGGCGCCGGACAGATTAGCGCCGCTCAAGTTGGCTTTTTGGAGATTGGCACCCTGCAAATCGACAGCGCTCAAATCGCACTGCTTCCACAAAAAGCTGACGCACCAATTATCTTTTAATAGCTGACTCAGATCCTCCGCATTCGCGGCCATTACAGGAGGAGTTAAGTAGAGAGTCAACAGGACGATCGCCAATACTGCTGCCGCTATTTTTTTTAACCTCAGAACTCTTTTCATTGAGACTAATTTGCACAATAGATTCTTGATGTGTAATCAAAGCATAACAAATAATCCGCAACTTTTACCAGCAATATTAATCAAAAATATTAGTGATTTTTGCAACAGGCACTCCGCCGGCCTGTTAAGCGAGAATGGTGCTGCTAGGTGAGTAAAAATCGGGTAAGCTGTCGCGCATTTAAATTCTATATTTAGGGCGGGCGGGACACCCCACTCATTGTTTGATTGTTTTCTGATCTACAATTTAAATGCAGAACAGCTTATGAGATGGCTGCCCGTGTTGACGATCGACAAATCCCGATCGAATATTGCGACAAGGTAACACTGGCCTCCGGTAGTGGCGATCGATCCCGCAGGGGCATACCTCGAAGCAATCCCGATCAGAAGCGCTGGATCTGCGAAATACCAAGCCGCCCAGCTCGCCTGAAAGCACGATATTTAGAGGGTTGTAGGCGCAATTATGGAGAATTGCGATCGGCATCACCCCCTTTACCCAACTCTCATCACACGAATCAATACCCCAGCATCACCAAACTCGATCGAACTTATCACCTTCTGAGGAGTACGGATATCACTGTCAGTAACTGAAGTATCAAGGAAAATGAGAACATACAGTTAAACCCCAGCCCTCCTATGCCTACTATCCCGCTTCTCGCCAGTCAATTAGTTGTCACAACTATTTTCAATTCGATCGCATCTTTAGGATTCAATAATATTGCAGACAAAGTATTTTCGGACGAGCAAGCTGAATCCCGACAAGAGGCAAATTTAAACGTTAGCACCAAAAAAGTTTACACCCAGGGCTTAAAAAATCTCGAAAAACAAGACTTGCATGGTGCGATTAAAAATTTTACTGCTACAATTAAGATTAATCCGCACTTCGCGCCAGCTTACAACGATCGAGGTGTGGGCCGCTACAAATTAGGTTACAAACAGTCTGCCGTCGAAGATTTAACAACTGCGATCGAACTCAATCCTTACCGAGCCAAGTATTACAGCAATCGGGGGTTTATGCTGACTCGTTTAAAAAATTATACTGCGGCGATCGCCGATTACAACTCCGCACTGCTGCTCAACCCCAATTTAGCTCAAGCTTACTTTAACCGAGGCGTTATCCGCCTACAAACAGAAAATTCCCTAGCAGCATTAGCTGATTTCGAGTCAGCAATTCGCCTCGATCGCGATTTTGCCAAAGCTTATTTCAACCGAGGAGTGACTCGATATAAATTGAGAGAAGTTCAGGGAGCATTTGAGGATTTTCAGAAAGCCGCAGGGCTGTTTAAGCAGCAGGGGAGAATGGATTATTATCAAGATGCAGTTTCTCAAATTAGAAAGCTCTGGTAGTAGTCAGTAGCCATTAGTTATCGGGAATTAGGAATTGGTAAGGTGCGCAGTGCGCACCCTACATCTATACTTGAAATTAGCCGATTCTGAAGGCTGCGTCGCCTACTGGCAAATCATTGGGACGAGAAATAGTAGAAAAGTTAACTCCAAAAGCAGCAGCTTGAACGGCTGCGGGGGCAGCATTTTGAACTACAGCTAATGTAGCCCCACCAAATTGAATTAAAGTATTGCTTCCAGATTGACTAAATGCAACAGTTGATAAATTGCTAGCACTAATGCCAAAGCGATCGCCCTGAGCCGAGGTAAAATCAGTAATTGTATTTGTACTGCCATCACCTGCGATTAAAACAAAAATATCTGCACCCGCGCCACCAGTCAGAGTATTGCTGTCTGCATCTCCCATCAAAATATCATTGCCATCGCCACCAATTAAAACATCATTCCCTTTGCCGCCTCGCAAAAAGTCGTTACCAGCACCGCCATCGAGATTATCGTCGCCGAGATTTCCGTTGATAATATCGTTGCCAACACCACCCGTAATTAAGTCGTTACCTTTGCCACCTCGCAAAAAGTCATCGCCTGCTTCGCCCGTTAGGGTATCATTGCCTTGACTGCCGTTAATGGCATCATCAATCGGCGAACCGATAATGCGATCGTTTCCGCTACCTCCGAGTACACCGCTGGAATTTTGTTGAGAATCTTGGGAAGTAACTTGATAGTTGTTTGGGGATTCAGGCAATCTGAGCGCTCGCAAAGACAGATTTACAAAATTGGTAGTATTAACCAAATTGTTAAGTACATTAACATCGCTAATGATGCTAGAAACGCGACTGGGCACGATTCCTCCAACGACTTTGGCGGTAGAAATGCGATCGCCCTGCTGCACCGCATTCACCGTTTCAAAACCTTGAATAACGTTGCCAAAAACAGCATAATTGCCATCCAAAAACGGCAAAGTATCCAAAGCAAAATAGAACTGCGAAGACGCGGAATTCAAGGCATTAGAACGAGCCATTGCGACGGCCCCGCGAGTGTGCTTCAACTGCGGTGTCTGAGTCACAACCTGGTTGTAAACAGGTTGCGCGGCCCCTTGCGGCTTGATTTCCAAGGGAATAAAACGTCCCTGATTGGTATCCGGGTCAATAAAATTACCCGTTCCCAATTGACCTGCTGGAATTGTAGTATCCTTGCTGCGCGGATCGCCTCCTTGCACCACAAAAGGATCTGGCTGGCGCACGACTCGGTGAAACATCACCCCGTCGTAGATGCCGCGTTCAACTAAGTCAACAAAATTTCCCCCAGTAATTGGGGCATTAGTGCCGTCAACTTCGATCGTAACGGGTTGACCGTTAATTACCTGGACTACTGTAACTTTGCCTGTTAACGGGAGTGCAGCGCTCATAGATAAATTGCTATTTGAGTAAGTGATATTTAGGTTCCAGAAGCAATCCGCGAATTGCCCCTACCCATTTAATCAGAAAACTGTAAACTTGTGTTAAGTACAGTTCTACTTCTAAATTTATGATGTCTCGCCGCAATTTTTTTAGCACTTTATTGGCAATTTGTCTAGTCTTGATGAGTTGCAATTTTGCCGCCCCTGCCTTTGCCCTCGGCGGCACGCTTCCGCAGGTGAATCAAGCTGCACCGGATTTTAGTTTACCGACAAACAGTGGCAACGGACAAGTTTCACTGTCAGATTATCGCGGTAAATGGCTGGTAGTCTACTTCTATCCCAAAGATTTTACATCCGGTTGTACGATCGAAGCGCGTCGATTCCAGCAAGACTTGCCGAAATACTTGGCAAACAATACTCAAATTATCGGCATCAGCGCTGATGATGTCAACTCCCACGCGGAATTTTGCGACTCAGAAGGTTTGAAATTTCCGTTGTTAGCCGATACCGACGGCCAAGTCAGCAAAGCTTACGGTTCTTGGATGAGTTTTATCTCAGCCCGACATAGTTTTATTATTGACCCAGAGGGCGTTTTGCGAGAAACTTTTGTCAAGGTGAATCCCTCTGTTCACTCCCAAGAAGTGTTGGCTCGTTTGGGCGAATTGCAGGATAACGGGTAATCTGAACTTTCACATTGAATGCGCACAGAATCTAGCTGTAGGGTGCTTATGGCACACCTGCAATAACTATGGCGTCAAAGGTTTTTTTTGCGTAAGATCAATTCCGGCTGCATCGGAATTAATATTACCCGAAATCAGGACACGGCGAGTGCCTTAGTCCCTACAATTAAGCTGTCGCGCATTTAAATTGTATATTCAGGGCGGGCTCTCCCGCCGACCCACAATAGTTTGATTGTTTTTTGACATACAATTTAAATGGACAGCAGCTTAATCACGGTAGGGAAATGGCATCTTGAGTGTCCTTTATATAGCGGTTCTCAAGCGTGGTGAGGTATGCCCTATGCCCTATGCCCTATGCCCTATGCC
>JAJAYT010000289.1 GCA_026786085.1 Microcoleus sp. CAN_BIN18
CGATCTCATTCTTCAAATTATGTCTGTCTCGGCGGATCACGAAACAATCAATAAAACTCTCTGTTTGGTGCTAGAGTCATACATGTGAGCAAGCAGGTTTCAATTTTATGGCAAGGGCGGGCCGACTCTGGGTAACAGAGATTTGGGAGGTAGAAAAGAGCCGGACGATTCCTATGACATAGGAGCCCCAAAAATAGTCCCAGATATTGCTATTGAAGTGGTAATTACTAGCGGTAGAATAGACACTCTAGAATTTTACAAACGATTGGGAGTTCGGGAAGTTTGGTTTTGGCAAAACCACCAGTTATCTATCTACTGCTTGAGAGGTGAAAATTACGAGCAAATTACCCGCAGTACATTTCTGCCCTACCTCGATTTAGAATTACTCCTGTGCTGTGCGAATATGCCAGATCAATACGATGCTGTGACTGAGTTGCTACAACAAATCTAACCCGTTTAAAATCAGAATATGAAAATTTTCATCAGCACTGGTGAGGTTTCTGGAGATTTGCAAGGATCTTTGTTAGTTGCTGCCTTAAAACGTCACGCTGTCGCCGCTGGTTTGGAGTTGGAAATAACTGCATTGGGCGGGCCGCAAATGGCGGAAGCTGGGGCTACTATTTTAGGCGATACTGTAGGCATTGGTTCTATGGGTATTATAGAATCTATACCGTATATTTGGCCAACGATCGCAGTTCAGCAAATAGCTAAACAATATCTCAAAAAATCACCCCCCGATGTGGTTGTATTGATTGATTATTTGACTCCAAATCTCGGTATTGGTAGCTACATTCGCCGCTATTTGCCGGATTTGCCTGTGGTTTGGTATATCGCACCTCAAGAATGGGTTTGCTCGATTTCTCCTCGCAATACTGAATTGATTATCAATATTGCTGATCGCATTTTGGCGATTTTCCCCGAGGAAGCTCGTTACTATCAGGAAAAAGGAGCTCAAGTGAGTTGGGTTGGCCATCCTTTGGTGGATAGAATGCGATCTGCGCCCAGCCGGGAAGTTGCCCGCAAAACTTTGGGAATTGAGCCGGAACAGGTGTCAGTCGCGCTAATTCCCGCTTCTAGAAAGCAAGAACTCAAGTACCTGATGCCGGTTATATTTGAGGCGGCTCGAATTATTCAAGCTAAATTGCCGCAAGTTCATTTCTGGATTCCGCTTTCTCAAGCAGCTTTTCGCAGCAAAATCGAACAGGCGATCGAGAATTACGGTTTGCGGGCTACTTTGTTGGCAAATCAAAATCTGGAAATCTTGGCTGCTGCCGACTTTGCGATCGCCAAATCTGGTACTGTTAATTTGGAATTAGCTTTGCTCGACGTTCCGCAAGTTGTCGCCTACCGCGTCAGTCGGATGACGGCGATGATTGCTCGCCACCTGCTGAAATTGTCGATTCCTTTTATCTCTCCGCCCAATTTAGTGCACATGAAGCCGATCGTCCCGGAGTTGCTGCAAGACGATGCTACTGTGGAAAATATAGTTTTTCACGCACTGGAATTGCTGCAAAATGCCGATCGACGCCAGCAAATTTTGACCGGTTATCGCCAAATGCGCGAAAGTCTCGGAGATGTCGGTGTGTGCGATCGCGCGGCTGCCGAAATAATCAAAAATGTTAAAATAAATACAGCTTCTTAAAACAATTTTAGTATTGAAATGTTATGCCAAGCTATCGGAAAAAGCGACCGATCGCTGTTGATTTATTTGCAGGCGCAGGCGGCATGACGCTGGGCTTTGAACAAGCAGGTTTTGATGTACTTGCCTCAGTCGAAATTGACCCCATTCACTGCGCTACCCACGAGTTCAATTTCCCGATGTGTTCTGTATTGTGCAAAGATGTCTCAGAGCTGACGGGATCGGAAATTCGGAAAAAATCTGCGATCGGCAGACGCGAAATAGACGTAGTAATCAGCGGTTCACCCTGTCAAGGATTCTCGCTGATGGGCAAGCGCGATGTAGACGATCCGCGAAATTCTCTGATTTTCCACTTTCAGCGCTTAGTTTTGGAGCTAAAACCCAAGTTTTTTGTCATGGAAAATGTGCCGGGAATTGTGGCAGGCGAACACAAAGAACTCCTGAATCTTTTGATTAGCTCTTTTCTGGAAGCAGGCTATCAAGTAGAAGAAAAATATCAAGTTCTCAACGCCGCTCATTACGGAGTACCACAAGCTCGCAAACGATTGTTTCTGATTGGTTCCAAAGAAGGTTATGAGCTACCAAAATACCCTCAGCCAACTACTTTTTTGCCTAAAAAGAAACTTCCTAAACGCTATAAAAAAGTTAATTTACCTGCGGTTCCGACAGTTTGGGATGCGATTGGAGATTTGCCGGAAGTAGAAAAGTATAGCGAGTTGCTGCACCGAGATTGGGTAATGGCGGAGTACGGAAAGTGCAGCAGCGATTACGCTAGTTTTTTGCGCGGATTCGATGATTTTGAAAATGATTATGCTTACGATCGCGAGTACGATCGGCAAATCCTCTCTTCTAGCCGGCGCACCAAACATTCTCCCGAATGTATGGAAAGGTTTGCAGCCGCCAAACACGGCGAAAAAGAGCCGATTACCCGTTTTTACAAGCTGCACCCCGACGGAGTTTGCAACACTCTCAGGGCTGGAACCGACAGGGCGAGGGGCGCTTATACTTCGCCGAGGCCGATTCACCCGATCGCCCCTCGGTGCATTACAGTCAGGGAAGCGGCGCGCTTGCATTCCTATCCTGACTGGTTTAGATTTCACGTCACAAAATGGCATGGTTTTCGCCAAGTCGGAAATTCTGTACCGCCTCTATTAGCAAAAGCTGTAGCAGCGCAGATTATTTGCGCTTTGGGCGTTACACCAACTAAGCCGAGTTTCAAGCTTCCAGTTGGAGATGATTCGCTACTTAAACTAAATTGGTCGGAAGCAGAACAATATTATTTACAAGGTTCGTAGTGAGGAATTTAGTCCTGCCAAATCGAAGGACTAAAGTCCTCACTACAAACCCTTTTTCGCTTGCTATAGACCGGATATGATTTTCCCAATTAAAAATCAATTCCCAATCTTCCTTTCAACAAGTAAGCCGCCATTTGTCCCTTACCTTTAACACTAATTAAACCGCGTTTTTCAAAATCATACTTGTTTTCTATGAGGAAATAAGTTGCTTCCGTAATCTGAATTCCGTCGGGGATACCGTGAGATTCCATGCGGGAAGCGGTATTTACCGTATCTCCCCACAAATCATAAATAAACTTTTTTGTGCCGATGATTCCGGCTACGACTGGCCCGGAATGAATGCCGATGCGGATGCTGAGACTGATGCCGAGCTTTTCTCGGTATGTGGCGATGGCTTCTTGCATATCTAAGGCCATTTCGGCGATCGCATCTCCGTGATCGTCTCTCGGATTTGGCAATCCCGCTACTACCATATAAGAATCGCCAATTGTCTTAATTTTTTCTAAACCGTGCTTTTCGGCAAGTTCGTCGAACTTGGAAAATATATCGTTAAGTAAATGTACTAATTGTTTGGGCAATATCGATGCTGACAACTGGGTGAAACCAACAATATCGGCGAACATGACGCTGACTGCTGCGAATTCGTCGGCGATTATCCCTTGTTCTTTTTTTAATATTTCGGCGATCGCCTCTGGCAATATATTTAGCAGCAACTCCTGGGATTTTTTTTGTTCTATCTCCAATTTTGCTAAATAATCCTGCATGGTTTGATAGGCAAGATTCCTTTCCAACAGGTGCATATAAGCTTTGGAGTGGTAGCGGATTCTAGCTATCAGCTCGACTTGATCTGGCAATTTCACCACATAATCGTTAGCACCCAAGGAAAATGCTTGCGCTTTGAGTGATGCTTCTTCTTTGCTGGAGAGCACAATCATCGGAATGTCTCGCGTCAGCGAATTCGCTCGAAAAAAGCGCAGCAACTGCAATCC
>JAJAYT010000290.1 GCA_026786085.1 Microcoleus sp. CAN_BIN18
AGCTCTTGGCCATGCACACTCAGCTGCCAGTCTGTCGTTTCAAATACATATAAGTCCCATTCAACAGTAGCACCAAGGACTGATTTTTTGTATAAATTTAATCCCGGATTCGCCAGCGGCTACGTTACAGCCGTAAAGCAGAATTTTGCCTTGTCGATCGTCGTCGCTAAAGGCTTTTCCCCACTGCTGCAATTGACTACTGTAGGTTTCTAGGTTGTCAATATTGAGTTCTGTTGAGCCAAGTTGTATTGCTGCTTCTTGGCCGTGAGAGACTATATGAATGTTGTTTATATTGTTGCGCTTGCTTAAGATTTCGGTGATTTGTGCGATCGCATTTCTTCCGGGATCGATCGCAATTACTTCAAATCCCGCTTTAACTCCGCTGACTAATTGTTGATAGTTATCTATTTTTGAGTCAACAATCACTAAATCGTTTTTGGGTTTTGATGGCGCTTGAAAGCTGGGACTTCCCAATGAGATGTTACTCATAAGCTTTTCAAGGTTACGTGTTTTTACGGTAGACATATTTTACTTGCTGGTAGATTTTATTGTCGATCGACTTAATTGCCATGATTAAGCTAACCGATTTTATAAAAATCGCCAAATATTAATTTATTAAGTTTTTTTAAGTTATAAAATAAAAATAGTGCGTGATTACTACATTTTAATTTGGCAAGATAATTAATATTTATTGGGCCGAAGAGCCGAAGAGCACCTGTGCTGAGCGAAGTATTGGCGAAACAGGGCATACTTCACTTTCCTGAGAACCGCTATATAAAATGGTAGTTGAAACTAACTTAGGATGCCCTTTATCACAGCAATTTAAAAATGACAAGTAAAAAGTACAAAAATTAACAAGAATACAATAAAAAGAGCCCCGACTTCTTCAAGAAGTCGGGGCTCTCAAACAACGTTTTAGGCCTCAATATCGAGTTCACGCACCAAAAAAGCCCATTCATCAGCCAATTCTTCAATCACTTTCGCAGTGGGTTTACCAGCGCCATGTCCCGCTTTAGTCTCAATCCGAATCAACACCGGGTTTTCCCCAGCGTGCATTTCTTGCAAAGCAGAAGCAAACTTGAAGCTGTGGGCCGGAACTACGCGATCGTCATGATCTGCCGTTGTAATCATTGTAGCCGGATAAGTCGTTCCTGGTTTGAGATTGTGCAGGGGAGAATAGCCGTAAATTGTGGGAAATTCCTCTGCATTTTCGGGAGAACCATATTCCGAAGTCCATGCCCAACCAATGGTAAACTTGTGGAAGCGCAACATATCCATCACACCAACAGCGGGCAGCGCTGCACCGAATAATTCGGGTCGCTGAGTCATACAAGCTCCCACCAATAAGCCGCCGTTACTACCACCTGCGATCGCCAATTTAGCAGGTTTCGTGTACTTATTTTCAATCAACCATTCCGCCGCGCTGATAAAGTCATCAAACACATTTTGTTTGTTCAACTTTGTCCCTGCTTGATGCCATGCTTCGCCGTACTCACCGCCACCGCGCAAACAGGCTGTGACACAAACTCCACCCATCTCCAACCACACGACTCTGCTAACCGAAAAACTTGGAGTTAGCGATATCCCAAAACCACCATAGGCATAAAGGTAAGTCGGGTTATTACCATCTAGCTGTAAACCTTTTTTGTGAGTAATAAACATCGGTACTTGCGTGCCATCTTTGCTCGGATAAAATACTTGCTTTGTCTCGTAATCATCCGGGTTAAAATCAACCTTGGGCTGGCGATAAATCTTGCTTTCATCTGTCACCATATTATAGCTATAAATGGTGTTTGGTGCAGTAAAACTGGTGTAAGCATAAAAAGTTTCGGTTTCGTGTCGTTTGCCACCGAATCCTCCCGCTGAGCCGATTCCGGGCAATGCTATTTGTCGCACGAAAGAGCCATCTAAATTGAATATTTTAAGTTGGGTGTAGGCATCTTTCAGGTAGGAAGTAACAAATTGATTGTTGAGAATGCCAATGCCTCCGAGGGTTTCGGCTGCTTCGGGAATAATTTCTGTAAACCCCCCCTGAATCCCCCCCTTACCAAGGGGGGGCGACGGGGGGGTTCCATCAGTAGCGAGGGATGAGGGAGCAGGGTTGCTAATGTCGATCGCAATTACGCGGCCAAGCGGTGCATTCAAGTCGGTTTGAATCCAGAAAACAGAGCCTTCATTGTCGATTAAATTGTACTCCGCCTCAAATTCGTTAATTAGTTCTACGACTGCGGATTCTGGTGCGGTTAAATCTTTGTAGAAAAGCAGGTTTTTTGTTTCAGTTCCCTGCCAAACTGATATAATTAGATATTTGCCATCTTCGGTAACGCCACCACTAAATCCCCATTCTTTTTGGTCTGGGCGATCGTAAATTAAGACATCTTCAGATTGGGCAGTTCCCAGACGGTGGTAAAACAGTTTTTGGTAATAGTTAACATCTTCATGTTTGCTTTTCTCGTTGGGTTCATCATAACGACTATAAAAGAATCCTTTACCGTCGTGAGTCCAAGATGCGCCGGAGAATTTTACCCACTTTAAATGATCGGATAAATCTTTGCCTGTTTCGACATCGCGGACTTTCCATTCCTGCCAATCAGAGCCGGATGTTGACAAGCCGTAAGCCATGAATTTGCCATCTTCGCTGATAGCTATGCCACCCAAAGCAACGGTTCCGTCTTCTGAGAGAGTGTTGGGGTCAATTAATACTTTTGGTTCGCCATCTAGGGATGTTAATGTGTAGAGAATGGATTGATTTTGCAGGCCGTCATTCTTGTAGTAGAAATAGCGATCGCCTTCTTTGAAAGGTATGCCATATTTTTCGTAATCCCAAAGCTGAGTCAGTCGCTGTTTGATTTTTTCGCGCGCCGGGATTTGGCTGAGATAGCCGAAGGTGACTGCGTTTTGGGCTTCCACCCAAGCTTGGGTTTCCTCTGAGTCGGGGTTTTCCAGCCATCTGTAGGGGTCGGATACTTGAACGCCGTGGTAATCGTCGGTTTGGTCGATTTTGCGGGTTGTGGGGTAGCTGAAAGCGCGATCGAATTTAGCCATGATTTTCACTCTTAGTAATTTTGTTCAGTTTAACCTTTTTTGCAAAATTGTCATTGCGAGCCTCAGCCAAGCAATCGCACAGCCTTGGAATTTAGCAACACTTCGGACAGTTTCAGTGCTTGTACATCAATACAGTTCAGTTAACAATTGTCCGAAGAGAGGAACGAAGCAATCGCAGAGTCTATTTTTTAAATAGCTATTACTCTCTTGAAGTCTTATTTGAACTTTCTTGGCTGATACATGGGAGTAGAAACCAATACGGTTCACTTAACACTATTTATGCCCCGGAGATCCCCCTAAATCCCCCTTAAGAAGGGGGACTTTGAGAGCTTTCTTGTCCCCCCCTTTGTAGGGCGGTGGATGGTGCGTGCCCGCCC
>JAJAYT010000291.1 GCA_026786085.1 Microcoleus sp. CAN_BIN18
CGGGGGGATCGGAGGTCAAAAATACCTTGATGCTTCTAAAAGCGCCGTAGAGTTTGGAGAAGGCGTCCATCAGCAGGGAAAAGATCGCTTCTCTACTTTCGGGTGCGACATCCATTCCTGATACATCTACCCAAATGCAGCGGCGAAAATCGCTGTCTTTATCCCTGAGAAATCCTCCACAGGAAGGGCAAAACTCCCACTGAGGCTGGATGCGAGAACCACAACTCTGACAGCGGAGTTTTGGGGTTCTAGTCAGGTTTAGCCGTTGAGAAAGGGGAAGTTTTAGCTGGCGATTGTATTTAGTTAAGTCTAGGCGATCGTACAGAGACATTGACTGAGTGTAGGAATTTTTTATTGTAATATCTTGTTAATTTGAGCTAATTTTAGCTAGGATTATGGGTTGAGTTGACAATTGCCAGAGTCTGCAACAAAATGCTCCGATTTCCCTATTTTAAGATTCCTTTCAATCTTGCCTGCTTAATCCAAGCGGGAAATTCATTCAGCAATCTTTCATACAATTGTTCATCAGTGATTTTTCCCAAATCGTCTAAATGAAAAAAATTAGCGTTATCAACCAGCCGGCCACCCATGCTGTCTAGTCTTTCCAGAATTCCATAGTTAAAACCAGCCAATCCAACAAATTGCCAAAAGATCGGATACTTTGCAGCGTCAACTATAGATTTTTTAATTTCTTGCTCATTAGTAACGCCTCCATCACTGAGGAAAACAATAAATGTAGGCAGTTTACTAGGCTTTTCCTGAGTATACTTCTTTATGACATCTTGTATTACCAAACTTTCATTGTTTCCCCCGCCTAATTCTAGCATCAGAGAAGGCATTTTAAAAACAAGTAAAGCTCTCTTCATTTCGCCAGCTTCTTCTTGAATGTAGCCATCAACATTTGTCTCCGTCACCGAGCTTGTTCTTTTGAATGTTGAGCCAAAAAACCAAACATCTAATGTGGCATCATCATCCAGTATACTAGCTATTGGAACTATTCTTTCTATGAACGCTTGTACTGCACCAGAACTATATTGATGGCTCATAGAGCCAGAAATATCCAAAACTAAAGCGACTCTTGCTAGGAGAGTATCAATCCCTTTCTTTTTGAGACAAATATCTACTTTTGCTTTTAAAAGGCTGATGTCTGCTTTTTTTGTAATATCAATAGGTTGCTGTTTGGTCTCTTTTTCAGAAGTTAATACAGGACTCTTTACTTTCTTCTCTTCCTGTTTAGTCTCTACAAAATACCTATCCACAAAACTTTGCAATCCGGCCTTATAGCCTTCCCCTACTGCTTGAAATCTCCATTCCAAATCTTTTCTATACAATCTGCCAAACTCCAAAGCTGTCTCTTGAGAAAAAGCTTCTTTTAAATCGTATCGAGCTAACTCGCTTCCTGTCTCTTGGTTGTAAAGCCTGATAAAGGCATTTTTTATTTTACTAAAATTTTGATTATTTTCCTGCGCTTCGTGAATGGTCACAACAAAAACTATTTGCTCAATAGCAATCTTTACTTTTGTTAAATCTACATAAATTGTCTCATCATCCTCTTCGCCTTGCCCCGTTCTATTATCTCCTGAGTGCCTCAAAGACCCATCCAACGATGTCAGATTGTTGTAGAATACAAAGTATTTTTCATGAAGAATTTTTCCAGCAGCGCCTAACATAAACACAGAAGCATCAATATCATAGCTCTGTCCAACCAGGCTCGCTTCCCAACCTAAGCCGATCGCCACCTGCTTTAAATCGGGAGCTACTTTAGAAAGGTTAAACCTTTCACCCTTAGTTAATTGGATTCCCATTCTAGCTGTTTCCCTTCAATGTAAATTCGGCTGATTAGTTCAGGTATTTCCAGAAAAAAAATGGTCTTCATCGTTGTAGCCCCTTCTGATTCCAGCAAGTAAGAAGCATCTAGGTATTGAGTGAGTTGTTAAGCATAGGTTTTCACAAGTTCCTGTAACCCATCAACCTTAACACCGTTACCGATCGCCGCCATTTTCCACTCATCATTATGCTTGTAGATTTCTGCCATGAGCATCCCCGTCATGCCTTTGTATTCAGAACCTGATAGGTTATATTTTGCAAGTTCTTTACTATTAGACTGATTAACCAAACGCACAAACGCATTTTGAACTTGTCCGAAGTCTTGCTTGCGTGAAATGCCATCGTAAATGTTAACTGTAAAAACCAGTTTGACAATTTCCGAGGGCATCCGAGATAAATCGACGAGAATTTGCTCGTCATCCCCCTCTCCAGCCCCTGTGAGATTATCACCTAGATGCGTAATAGCTCCTGAACGGTGGGAGAGATTACCAAAATAAACGACATTGGCCATATCCTTCACTTTGTCATTTCGATCTAAACAGATCGCTGAGGCATCCAGGTCATAATCTGGAGCATTGCTAAAAGCCCCAAACAAACCTCCACCTGAGCGTTTGGCCACATCCCACCCTAATCCGCAGATGAGTTTTGTTAGCCCTGGCGCTTCTTTGGAAAGTGAGATGCGCTGTCCTTTTTGTAGGTTAATTCCCATGTGTTTTACCTTTTAGCTATAGCGATCGAGTAATGCTTGTAAACCACCTTGATAGCCTGATCCGACTGCATTGAGACGCCATTCGCCGTCTTTGCGATAAAGTTCAGCCATAATCAGCGCTGTCTCTATGGAATAATCTTCTACAAGGTCGTAGCGAACAGCTTCCTGTTGTGTTTGGGCATTAACGATTCGCACGAAGGCATTTTGCACCTGACCAAAATTTTGATGGCGTTGCTGTGCTTCATGGATGGTTACAGTTACAAGAATTTTTTGGATATCATTAGGCACTTTTTTGAGGTTGATTTTGATAACTTCATCATCCCCCTCGCCGGCCCCGGTGAGATTGTCTCCCATGTGCTGCACGGATTTGTCGGGATCGGGACTTGCGAGATTGTTATAAAAAATAAAGTGGTTGTCAGAAATTAATTTTTCATTGGCACCTAAGAGGAACAATGATGAGTCTAGGTCAAAGTCAGAGCCCGTGTCTGTAGCTTTAACGTCCCATCCTAGTCCTATGGATACTTCTGAGAGGCCATGTGAAACTTTCTCAAGCGATACACGTTGTCCTTTTGTCAAAGATACTGCCATTATTTAATCTTCCTCTTTATTAGAAGTGGTGAGGGAGGCGCGGACTTAAAAAGTTGTTTAAGTCTTTGCTGGAAAAGAGCGTAGAATTTTAAATCTTAAATAATAAGAATATTGGCTAACTGTACAGATGTCAATAGGGATTACAAATGTTTATTATTTGGAGGTTTGAGTACAAAGCAATCATGCCCTGCCTCTCACATTAGTGGTGCGATCTCAGCTTGGGTATTGTGATTGTGTAGTTTGACAAACTCGCCGCTACTTTGCCCAGTTTGTGATGCCAGTGACCATTACCAGGGGGTTGCCACAGGGCAGGCAGCTTGGAAGTCTCGTGTTTCGGCAGATCGACGGCACAATTCGATGGTGTTGCGACTGATTCCAAACACTTGAGCGGCTTCGATTTTCTTCATGCCATCCAACTTTAGCCATTGGATGACCTTCTGACGGAGGTTGTAATTTTACGGTTTGGGCATGGGCACAGCGAAGCTGTCGCTCCGCAGGACTTGGGACTACTTCTATGCTATGTCCTAACAGCCTTGGCGGTTGCTATAGTTTAGTTTAAATCGCGAGCCGATCGCACTCGTTGCCTGAAATTCAAATGTCAATCCCGGTTAATCCGTAGTGTCGGGGAGAGTTTCGACTACATACTCCGGTACATACTCAGCAACCTTTTCAGGTCGATTCTCTGGCAATTTTTCTGGCAATTTATAGGGCAAATTTTCCGGTGGATGTTCCAGCCTCACCCGCCGGATCGGGAGATTTGCAATCAGTGCTGTGGCCCGCTGATCGCTAGCTAGCGAGAACTCTGACTCGGTAGTATCGATTTCCACATAGCGAGATACCACCTCTAGAATTTCTCGGCGCATCGACTCAACCATTTCTGGGCTGAGCTCAGAGCGATCGTGGGCTATAACCAGTTTGAGGCGGCGTTTTACATCGTCGCGGCTGTTGTCAGGGGTGCGCGGGAAAAGTCGTTCGAGAAGTGTGTGTAGCATGGGTAGAGCAGGTTTGTCAAGGGTTGGGCATAGAAAAAATCACTGGGGAAAATTTCGGCTAGTTTTTGTGATGCAGTGGCTGCTGTTAAAGGTCGATCGCCAATATGACAACACATCACATAATTTTAGTGCTTAAAAACTTGCGGAGGCGAGTGAAAAAGTTTTCCCGACGGGGATTTAGATCGAGAAATTCAACTTTTTCGCCTTCTAAACGGCGGGCAATATTATCGAAGGCAGTTCCAGCTAAAGAAGCCGTTTCCGACAATACTAATGGTTCGCCTCGGTTGGTGGAAACGATGACGCGCTCGTCGTCGGGGACAACGCCTAACAGCGGAATGGCGAGGATTTCCCGCACGTCTTGCACCGACATCATATCATTTGCCAGCACCATTGCAGGCCTGATCCGGTTGACGATTAGCTGGATTTTCTTGACGTTGTTGGCTTCCAGCAGGCCGATGACTCGATCGGCATCGCGGACAGCAGCGATTTCTGGGGTGGTGACAATGATACCTTCTTGCGCCGGGGCGATCGCATTTTGAAAACCCTGTTCAATTCCAGCCGGAGAGTCGATCAAAATATAGTCATATTTTGGTAACAACATCCCCACAAGCTGCTTCATTTGCTCAGCACTGATGGCATCCTTCATCCGAGTTTGAGCAGCCGGTAACAGCACCAAACGTGGCTGGCGCTTGTCTTTCACCAAAGCTTGCTCTAAGCGACACTCTCCTGCGAGAACTTCTAATGCCGTGTAAACAATGCGGTTTTCTAAGCCCAGCAGCAAGTCTAAATTTCTGAGGCCGAAATCGGCATCAATTACGGCAACATTGCGCCCCCGCTTAGCTAAAGCCATGCCGAGATTAGCTGTGGATGTGGTTTTTCCCACTCCGCCTTTCCCTGATGTAACAACAATAATGCGAGCCATAAGCGATTTTAGATTTATTGGTAATTGCGAATTGGTAATTGCGAATTGGTAATTGCGAATTGGTAATTGCGAATTGGTAATTGCGAATTGGTAATTGCGAATTGGTCTGATAGTTTGTCGATTATTCGCAATTATTATTTGGTAATTTTGCCAGCATCTTTTATTCCTTGAATCAACTCAACGCTCAAAACTAATAAGTCTGATTATTAGACAAGTTTTAGAGAAATTTGCATTGATATTTTCCATCGTCCTTTAATGACTGATTTAGCCAAGGCAAAAATTATCAATTGCAGGCTTAAAGAGCATTACCAATTACCCATTACCAATTACCCATTACCAATGACCAATGACTAATGACTAATGACTTATTACTCATTACCGCCGATTAACTGCGATTTGTCAAAATCAGAGGCTCTGCCGATCCGAATCCCCTGAGGCGTCACATAGGCGACTTCCGGGAAAAACTGAGCGGGTGAGGTTTCTGGGCCTCTGGCAACGTACTTAGCAATCCTAATCACCATCGGTTCCATCTGCAAGGCCATAATCACGCTTTTGGTATTGCCGCCAGCACCGGCGTGTACAACGCCCCGCAAACGGCCCCAAACTAGGATATCGCCTCCGGCGATGACTGAGCCACCGGGATTGACATCTCCCAAAAGTACGATCGTCCCTGGATGACGAATTTCTACGCCCGATCGCACTGTCATCTGCAAATATAAAGGTTCTGCCAGGGATTGCGGTTTTTCCGTGGAGGCTTTACTCAGGAGGGATGAAACGAGTGGCTGCTGTTCTACACAATAGCCGGCGGTGGCGGCGGCAACGGCTGTTTGACGACGGTTGGTGTGGACTCGTTTGAGTTGCAGTTCGACTTCCAATAGGGCTTCGGCGATTTCTTGTAGTTGACGAATATCTAAGAGTCGATCGTTCGCCATCAATTGTACTTCGGCATTTGCCTGCCAAAAGCGTTCTCCTGCATTCAGCCTAACTTTTAGCTGTTGCCAAAGTTCAGTCCAAGTCGAGGCTGCCGCTGTTGGTACTTCGCTGGTGTTAGTTTCTGAGGGGAGTAGCAGCAGTAGCTGTCCATCTTCTGTTTTCAGACGGACTTGCATATCAAGGCTGACTTCGGGTGTTGCTTGAGGGGCCGATGCAGCAGCTCCGGGGGAGGCATTGGGTGTCATGGGGACGGGTCTGAGTTTGAGTATGGGACAGGTTAGGATCAATATTAGCCTGAGTAGTCTTTTGCCTCAGCCTTTGGGGCGAAAAGTTTGGTTTTTTTATTTTTAACCGCAGGTAAGGTAATTCTATTTCATTTTTGAACAAGATTTTTTTGATTCACCGCAGAGGGCGCAGAGGACACAGAGAAAGAGAATCAAGAGACGAATAAAGTAGGTGTAAACTGCGTATTTTACCGATATAAGTAGAGCATACAACCACTTTTGGGCTAAGTCGTGTCGGGAGCATTTCAGTTTTGTAGCAAGATGTTTGATAAACAATATTACTTTGGCTCTCGCAACACATATCCAACTCCCCGAACCGTATGCAATAGGCGTTTTGAGTTAGTGGATTCTAACTTAATTCGTAACGCCCGAATATACACTTCAATAATATTTGACTCGCCCATAAAATCGTAACCCCAGACTTTTTCTAAGATGCGATCGCGCGTAATCACTTGACGGGGATTTCGCAGCAGAAATTCTAGCAAATCAAACTCTTTGGCAGTCAGTTCAATCAGTTGATTGCCTCGATAAACTTCACGGGTTAAACCGTTCAATATTAGGTCTTCAAATTCTAATTGATCCGGGTCATTTGGTTGAGTTCGGCGCAGACGTGCTTTCACCCTCGCGAGGAGTTCTTCCATACTGAAAGGCTTAGTCACATAATCATCAGCGCCAGCATTTAATCCCGTTACGCGATCGGGTACTTCATCCTTTGCTGTTAACATAATTATTGGTACTTGCACGCCAGTCGATCGCAATCTTAAACAAATATCCAATCCAGAGATGCCCGGAAGCATCCAATCTAAAATCAATAAATCCGGTTCAGCCGTGCGGGCAAGGGTTAATCCATCCAATCCATTGGGAGCGACCGTCACGTGATATCCTTCTAGAGTAAGTTCAGATTCGATGAACTTGGCTAGCTTAGGGTCATCTTCAACAAGCAGAATACGATCGCTCATAGCTGCGGATTCCAGATAGGTAAGGTGATAGTAAAAATACTACCTTCTCCCGGTTTAGAACGGAGCGTGATACGTCCATCCATGCCTTCGATCAGGCTTTTGGCGATCGCCAATCCCAGCCCTGTACCGTCCCTAGAGCGCGTCATAGACTCATCCACCCGGTAAAACCGCTCAAAAATCCGGTTTTGATGGGGCAGAGAAATCCCAATTCCGCGATCGCAAACATGAACCATCACCTGCTCTTCCTTCTTTTCTAAGACTAACTCAACGGGTTGTTCTGGAGCAGAATACTTAATTGCATTATCAACTAAATTAATTAACACTTGTTGTAAACGATCCTGATCTGCACAGGCGAAAACATCCTCATCAGTTGACACCAAAATAACTTTCCGATTGCTAACTTTTTGACTCATTTCGGCCACCTCAGCCACCAGAGTATTCAGCATCACCGGATGCAAACGAAAGTGCAGATTGCCACTATCAGCCCGTGCCAAATCCAGCAAATCTTCTAACATCCGAATCGTGCGCTCAGTTTCCCCAACCGCTGTTTCCAGTGCTTGCTGCTGATAATCACTTAAATTAGTGCTGCGCCGCAGTAAACTTTGTAAATAACCCACAACAACCGTCAGGGGAGTGCGTAATTCGTGGGAAACATTACCAACAAATTGGCGTTGTTGCTCCCAGGAACCCGACAATCGAAACAACATCTCATTAAAAGTTTGTGCAAGTCCTAAAATCTCATCAGGAGCCTGATGCAGTTGGAGTTTTGCTCCCTGCAAATTATCAGCAGACAAAGTGCTAGCAACCTGACTCATCTGTTCCAAAGGACGAAGAGCGTGACGAATGCGACTGGCGATCGCCAACATCAACACTAAGATTACCAC
>JAJAYT010000292.1 GCA_026786085.1 Microcoleus sp. CAN_BIN18
GTGCGGCGGCGAGTGCTGGAAGTGCGATCGTTGATACGGCTAGTGCGGTGGGAAATGCGGCGGCGAGTGCTGGAAGTGCGATTTTTGTTAATACGGCGAGTACGGTAGGGAATGCGGCGGCGAGTGCTGGAAGTGCGATCGTTGATACGGCTAGTGCGGTGGGGAATGCAGCCGGCAGTGCTGGAAGTGCGATTTTTGTTAATACGGCGAGTGCGGTAGGGAATGCGGCGGCGAGTGCCGGAAGTGCCATTGTTGATACGGCGAGTGCGGTAGGGAGTGCGGCGGCGAGTGCCGGAAGTGCGATTTTTGATACAGCGAGTGCGGTAGGGAATGCGGCGGCGAGTGCCGGAAGTGCAGCACTCCAATTTCCCAATTTTTTTGGTTCAGCCCTCGGTTCGATTTCCCAGAGTCCTATCTTGAAAAAACTGACTGAAAATTTCAAAATCGACTGGTTAGTTAATGCGATCGATAAAGTTGATGTCGTATCTGCCGAGGCGAAAGTTCGAGAGTTACAGTGCCAATATCCTCACGAGAAACCTCAAGAAATCGCACATCGCTTAATGGTGGAAAAAGCCTTGCTAGCTGCAGGAAGTGGCTTGGTTAGCCGTTTAGTTCCCGGCGTGGCTTTGGCGTTGGCTGGTATGGATTTGGCGGCAATGACGGCGTTATCTGCCGAGTTGGTTTATCAAATTGCTGCCGCCTATGGCATGGATTTGCGATCGAGCGATCGCAAAGCAGAAGTTGTCGCTATTTTCGGTTTATCCTTGGGTAGCAATTTAGCGATCGAAGCTGGAGTTACGCTTGTCAGCAATATTCCCTTGGCGGGTGCGGTAATTAATGCTAGCGCCAGTGCGACAATGATTTACGCGCTGGGATACGGTGCTTGTCGGTTTTATGAAGCGCATCTCGATGCCTCGGAAATCGAAACTAAGCTCGAAGATTTACGAGAGGTATTGCAAGCGGAAAGTGAGCAATATTTAGAAAAAGCGATCGCACAACAAACCGTAATGGATTGGATTTTGGTGTATGTCGTCTATGCGAGCAAAAAATTCACCCGATGGGATGAGTTATTACCGGAATTACAAGCGGCTAATTTAAATCCCAGGACTTTAGCTGAGATTGAAGCTGTGACAAACAAGTCTAAATTGCTTCCCAAGTTGGATATTTTACTCGAACAACTTGAACTCGACTTTGCCGAACCACTTTTAAAGCGATGCACTGAGATTATCGAGGCTGACGGTGAAATTAATGAACAAGAGGGAAAAATTTTGCTGACAATTCAACGGGCTGTTTTGAGCAAAAGAAAGCAAGCCAAAAAGCAAGCCTAGCAAACTTCGATCGAGGATGCGGTATCGGAACCCACTGAAGCACAAACTGAAGTCCAAGCTGCATCACAAACTCCCTCTTTATCTTCTGATTCTCCTTCTACTAATAAATTGAGTTCAAGTATGCTGCAAAACTTCAAAAAAATATTAAAAGTTGCTACACTATTAGACGTGCCAAAGATTGCTGATTTAATCGATACTGAATCACAAACTCCCTCTCGATCTACTCATTCTCCTTCCGCTAAATTGAGTGCAATTCTGCTGAAAAAATTTAAGCAGATTTTAGCAGGTTCTACGCTGTTAGAAGTGCCAGAGATTGGGTATTTAATCGATCAGGTCGATCGCATGACGGGAGAAGAATTTGAGGAATTTTTAGCCTGCTGTTTCCGCAATCTCGGCTATGCGGTCGAAATGACACCCAAAACGGGGGATTTTGGTGCGGACTTAATTCTCTCTAAAGCCCGCAAGAAAACCGTTGTTCAGGCAAAACGCTATCAAGGCAAAGTGGGAAATTCCGCTGTGCAAGAAGTGGTGAGTGCTGTTAAGTATTATGGGGCGCAGGATGCGATCGTGATTACAAACAGTATGTTTACATCCAATGCTCATAAACTGGCTCAAGCGAATGGGGTACAACTCTGGGGACGAGAACAGTTAATTGATTTAGTGATTCGAGCTAAAAAATAATGGATCTAGGACTTACCCATAAAGCCAAAGAAACCGGGTTTTTATCGAGGCTGCGGGCAGTAACGAAGTATTTTGGAAAAAAACCCGGTTTCTGACTACCCGTGTGTCTTGGAATTATTTGCGGCCAGTCAGCAAGTAACCATGTATCCCTTGCCCTTAACTTGAATCGCGCCGCGCTTCTGAAAAGTATATTTATCCTTTAATATTTCATAGGTTTCGGCGGTGACTTGAATGCAGCCGGTAATTCCGTGGGATTCCATGCGCGAAGCATTCCGGCAGACAACTTATTAGTGAGAACCAGAAATTTACCGCCGGAATGCTTCACCCCCTACAAATATATTTGCAAAAATGAGATGCACCCGATGTAACTATCTCGCATTACCAGATTTTTGCCATCCGCAAGACAAATCCCGGTAACTCTGGATCTGCGCTCACTGTTTCAGGATTATCCAAGATTTCAGGTTCGCGATCGGGACGGTAGATGTAGACTTTTCTGTTTTTGCGATCGATCAACAAGCCGATCGATACACCGTTGTCAATATATTCTTGCATCTTGCTTTGCAATCCTTTGA
>JAJAYT010000293.1 GCA_026786085.1 Microcoleus sp. CAN_BIN18
GCCTTTGATTGGTTAGTGAATGCGGTACCGTTATTTGACGAACAGGGCGCGGTTCGCGGCTGTGTGGCGGCGTTTGTGGATATTAGCGATCGCAAACAAGCAGAAGCAGCTTTGCGCCGCTCCGAGGAACGCTACCGCACTTTGTTTGAGTCCCTAGAGGAAGGTTTTTGCGTCATCGAAATGCTGTTTGACGACAACGAAAAGCCGATCGATTACCGCTTTTTAGAAGTCAATCCGGCCTTTGAGAAACAAAGCGGACTGGTAGAAGCTGCGGGAAAAACGGCGCGCCAGCTCATTCCAGAACTCGAAAATCATTGGTTTGAGATATACGGCAAAGTCGCGCTGACAGGGGAACCAGTGCGCTTTGAGCATGGCTCGGAAGCCCTGAACCGCTGGTTTGAGGTTTCGGCGTTTCGCACTCCTGAGCCGCAGAGCCGCCAAGTCGCCATACTTTTCCAAGACATCAGCGATCGCAAACAGTCGGAAAATCTGCTGCTGCAACAGTCCGAGCAAATGCGGCTGTTTGTCAAACATTCGCCTGTGGGGGTGGCGATGTTTGACAGCCAGATGCGGTATATGCTGGTGAGCGATCGCTGGCTGGCAAATTACGGGCTCGGCGCTCAAAACGTTTTAGGTCGATCGCATTACGACATCTTTCCCAATTTACCCGATCGTTTAAAACAAATCCACCAGCGCTGTCTGGCGGGAGCAGTCGAAATCTGCCAAGAAGATCCGTTTCCCCGCGCTGATGGCTCGATCAATTGGTTGCGCTGGGAAATTCACCCTTGGCGAACCAACAGCGGTGAGATTGGCGGGATCATGATTTTTTGCGAAGGAATCACCGATCGCAAAAATGCTGAACTCGCGCTCACGGAGGCCAACCAACAAGTCAGCAATATTATCGAAAGTATTACCGATGCCTTTATCGCGATCGATGCACAATGGTGCTATACCTACGTTAATAGCGCTGCGGAAAGACTGCTCGGTCGATCGAGAAACGACTTGTTAGGTCGATCGATCTGGGAGCTATTCCCCACCGAGGGAGAATCCAATTCGCTGGTATATCAAGAATTTCATCGAGTCGTTAACGAGCAAGTTTCTGTCAAGTTTGAAGAATTTTCGCCGTCGCTTCAGATGTATATAGAAGTGAGCGCCTATCCAGCGGCCGAAGGACTTACGGCTTATTGGAGCGATATTAGCGATCGCAAACGCACTGAAGAAGAACTGCGGCAAAAAAATGCGATTTTGAACGTGATTAACGAGTCAGCACCCACGCCAATTTTTGTCAAAGATCGAGAAGGACGGATTATTTATGCAAATCCAGCCACGCTGGAAATAATGGGCAAACCTGCTTCTGAAGTAATTGGTGGTCGCGATCTGGATTTATACCCAGTAGTAGAACTTGCAGTCACAGTCACGGAAAACGATCGGCGCATTATGGAATCCGGCAAAACAGAAGTCCTCGAAGAATCTCACGATGGCATTCGGACATTTCTGGTAATGAAAGCTCCCTACCACAATCAGGCGGGAGAAGTCATCGGCCTGATTGGCATTTCCAGCGACATCACAAATCGCAAACTAGCAGAAGTCGCGCTGCAAGAACAAACTAAGTTACTGCAAGTAATTATTGACAGCATTGGTGATGGTTTGATTCTCGCCAACCAACAAGGGGAGTTTGTGCTGTTTAACCGAGCCGCCGTGGGGATGTTCGGTCAGCTAACTAATGAAAAATCTCATCAGGAATGGTCGAGCACCTACGGACTATTTTTGGCAGACCAAAAAACTCTCTTCCCCGAGAATGAACTACCTTTAACCAGAGCAATCAAAGGTGAATATGTCAATGATGTAGAGGTATTTGTCCGCCGCCAAGATGCCGAAAGTCGCTGGGTCAGTATCAGCGGTTATCCGGTAGTTGATACTAGCAGCGCCATCAAAGGCGGAGTGATTGTCTGTCGCGATATAACAGAACGCAAACAATCAGAAGCAGCGCTGCTTGAGAGCGAAGCACGATTCCGCAATATGGCGAACAACGCTCCCTTTATGGTCTGGGTAACAGACTCCACAGGCTACTGCACTTTCTTGAGCGAAAGCTGGTATGAATTCACAGGTCAAACTGAGGAAACTGGTTTGGGATTTGGTTGGGTAAACGCGGTGCATCCAGAAGACCGAGAACACGCCATGAACGTATTTTTGACCGCCAACGAAGGCCAAGAACCTTACAGCACAGAATTTCGCCTGGGGCGCAAGGATGGCGGATATTCTTGGGTGCTGGATGCGGCGGTTCCTCGATTTACCGACAGCGGACAATTTGAGGGTTATATCGGCTCTGCGATCGACATTACAGAGCGCAAACAAGTAGAAACCGAGCGCGATATGGTTCTGCAATTAGAACAAACTGCGCGCGCAGAAGCCGAGCGAGCTAACCGGATTAAAGACGAGTTTCTGGCGGTGCTTTCTCACGAGTTGCGATCGCCATTAAATCCGATTTTAGGCTGGTCGCAACTGCTGATCGGCGGCAAGCTGAGCGCGGCTAAAACCGCCAAAGCATTGGAGACAATCGAGCGCAACGCCAGACTGCAATCTCAACTAATCGAAGACTTGCTAGACGTGTCTCGGATTCTGCAAGGAAAACTCAGATTGACTGTTGCTCCGGTGAATGTCGCAACCATTATCTTGTCTGCTTTGGAAACCGTGCAATTAGCAGCCGAAGCCAAAAAAATTCAAATTCAAACAATCTTAAATCCCGATGTCGGTCAAGTTGCCGGCGATACAGGTCGCTTACAGCAAGTTGTGTGGAATTTGTTATCGAATGCGGTAAAATTTACGCCAGAAGGCGGTGGAGTTGAAGTTAGATTAACGCAAATCGATCGCCAAGTTCAAATTCAAGTTGTAGACACGGGTAAAGGCATTCTTCCCGATTTCTTGCCCTATGTTTTCGAGCATTTCCGACAAGAAGACGGCGCGACAACTCGCAAATTTGGCGGCTTGGGATTGGGATTGGCGATCGTCCGCCAACTGATCGAACTTCACGGCGGAACCGTGTTTGCAGAAAGCCCCGGAGAAGGTCAAGGAGCGACGTTTACGGTGAGATTGCCGCTATTAAATGATGATTCTAGCAGGCAGGAGGAGGCAGCCGTCAATTCGTCTCTGAGTCCCGATATGTCATCTTTGCCGCTGGCCCGATTGAGAATTTTGGTAGTAGATGATGAGCCGGACTCGCGAGATTTGGTCGCCTTCGTGCTCGGCCAAGCGGGTGCGGAGGTGATTTCCCTGTCATCTGCTGCTGAGGCGTTGCTGTCGATCGCCCAAACTGCACCGGATTTGATCGTCAGCGACATCGGAATGCCGGATATGGACGGGTATATGCTGATCCAGCACATCCGCACTCAGCTTGCACCACAGAATCGGGAGTTGTTGGCGATCGCCCTAACGGCCTATGCTGGAGAAGCGAACGAGCGCCAAGTTTTGCAAGCCGGATTTGACCAACATTTATCTAAGCCGATCGATCCGACTGAGTTGGTTGCTACTGTAGTGCGTGCGATCGGCGATCGGGCAAAAGATCGATCGTAGGTTGGTAGTGAGGACTTCAGTCCTTCTTAATCAGGTTCGTAGTGAGGACTTCAGTCCTTCTTAATCAGGTTCGTAGTGAGGACTTCAGTCCTCTCCAATTCCTTCACCACCTTCGATTGAGACAGATGAACCCACCAAAAATGATATCTCATCCCTCATCCTTCTTCCCTCATCCTTCTTCCTTCTTCCTTCTTCCTTCTTCCTTCTCCCTTCTTCCTTCTTCCTTCGCTCTTGCGATCGCCCCTCAAACTTCGCTATTATAAAAAGTTGCAGTCAAAACCCACAAGCAAAGATCATGGCCAAGCGCGTCCAATTAGTTTTAAACAAAGATGTCAGCAAACTCGGCAAAGCTGGCGACGTAGTAGAAGTAGCCCCAGGCTACGCCCGCAACTACCTAGTACCCCAAGGAATGGGATTTAAAGCCACTCCAGGCATTCTCAAGCAAGCCGCGCGCCGCCGCGAAGAAGAAAGACTGCGCCAGTTAGAGCTCAAGCAGCAAGCCGAAGTCCGCAAAACCGCCCTGGAAGCAGCCGGGCCTTTCATCATCTCCAAGCAAGTCGGCGAAGGAGACGCGATTTTTGGTACTGTCACCAACCAAGAAGTAGCAGAGCTGATTTTCAACTCTACCAGTCAAGAAGTCGATCGGCGCGGCATCACCCTACCCGAAATTCGCGAAACTGGTACATACAAAGCTGAAATCAAACTTCACGCAGATGTTACCGCCGAAGTTGATATTCAAGTTGTTCCCATGTAATTAAGAGTCATTAGTCATCAGTCATCAGTCATTAGTTGTTAGTCATTAGTCATCAGTCATCAGTCATTAGCTAAGAACTGAGTACAGCTAACGAAAGACCGACAAATGCTAACTTGCAGGTTGAAAACTGAAGACTAATAAATCGCAAGCAATGACCAATGACCAATGACCAATGACCAATGACTAATGACCAATGACCAATGACCAATGACTAATGACCAATGACTAATGACCAATGACCAATGACTAATGACCAATGACCAATGACTAATGACTGAGGACTATTGACTAATGAGCGACTTGATGCCGACAAATATAGAGGCAGAGGAAGCAATTTTGGGCGGGATTTTAATTGACCCCGAAGCGATTTCCCGAATTGCCGAAATTTTGCGACCCGAATTTTTTGCGATCACCGCTCATCAAGTCATTTATCGATCGGCATTAGGGCTATTTTTGCAGGGGGAACCTACGGATTTAATGACGGTAACGACTTGGCTAACCGATCGCAACCAGTTAGAACAAGTCGGAGGATTAACTAAATTAGCACAATTAGTCGATCGTACAGTTTCAGCAGTCAACATCGACCAATATGCAGCCTTAGTTGAAGACAAATATCAGCGCCGCAAATTAATCGAAGCTGGCAACAACATAGTACAATTGGGTTACGAGACATCAGCGCCACTAGAAACAGTGTTAGACCGCGCCGAACAACAAATTTTTAGCATAACTCAAGAACGTCCGCAACAGGATTTAGTATCGATCGGCGAAACACTAAACCAAACATTTCAAGACCTCGAAAATCGCAATGAAGGGCTGACGCTTCCAGGAATTCCCTGCGGTTTTTACGATTTAGATGCGATGACAGGCGGCTTTCAGCGATCGGATTTAATCATCGTTGCAGCCAGACCGGCAATGGGGAAGACGGCCTTTTGTACCAACATCGCCCACCACATCGCCGCTGGACAGCAGAAATTGCCCGTTGCCATGTTTAGTCTAGAAATGTCGAAAGAACAGCTAGTGCAGCGCATTCTTTCCAGTGAAGCCAAAATAGAAAGTAACCGCTTGCGATCGGGTAGAATCAGTCAAAACGAATGGGAACCAATCAGTACAGCCATTGGCAACTTATCAGAATTGCCGCTGTTTATTGATGATACTCCTAATATTACCGTGATGGAGATTCGATCGAAAGCGCGCCGCCTGCAAGCGGAACAAGGCGGAACCCTTGGATTAATCTTGCTAGATTATCTGCAATTAATGGAAGGTAGCAGCGACAATCGCGTGCAAGAATTATCTCGAATTACTAGAGGCCTTAAAGGTTTAGCCCGCGAACTCAACGTGCCAATTATTGCCTTATCTCAGTTGAGTCGGGGTGTAGAAGCGAGGACAAATAAGCGGCCGATGATGTCGGATTTACGTGAGAGTGGATCGATCGAGCAGGACGCCGATTTAGTCATTATGCTCTACCGAGATGAATACTATAACCCGGATTCGCCCGATCGCGGAATTGCCGAAGTAATTATTACCAAACACAGAAACGGCCCCACAGGCATCATCAAACTATTATTCGATGCCCAATTTACCTCATTTCGCAATCTGGCATCTCCGAAGCGATCGTAAATCAACTCCAGTTACATCGAAATTAATATTACCCGAAATCAGGACACCGCGAGTGCCTTAGTCCCTACAATTAATCTCGTGTAGTCCAAGGGCGCGTGCAGCCAAAATTGATATGACGAAATTTCACAGCGAACACCCTGAAAAAAACACTTTTTATACAATCGGAATTCTCCCTACTTACTATCCGATTTCGAGTTCATTTGGTTCTTTCCTACCCGTCAGGAAATAAGTCAGCATTTCCCCTTTACCTTTAATCTCGATCAAGCCACGCTCTTCAAACTCATATTTATCTTGCAACAAATCGTAAGTATAGAAGCTAACTTGAATGCGGCCTGGTATACCGTGAGATTCCATGCGGCTGGCTGTATTTACTGCATTTCCCCACAAATCGTAAATGAATTTTTTAGTACCGATTACCCCCGCTACAACCGGGCCGCTATTAATCCCGATGCGGATGTCAAAATTCGCGTGTAGCTTCACATTTAATTCCTGAATTGCTACTAGCATATCCAGTGCCATTTCGGCGATCGCCTCTGCGTGATCTGGGCGTTGAATTGGAATGCCACCTGCTACCATGTAAGCATCCCCGATCGTCTTAATTTTTTCTAAACCGTGTTTCTCGCTCAGTTGGTCAAAAGTCGAGAAAATTTCATTCAGCAAGTACACCAATTTAGTGGCCGACATCGTGGTAGAAATTTGGGTGAAATTCACCAAGTCAGCAAAAAGAACTGTTGCTTTTTCAAACTTGTCTGCAATTACTCCAGGTTCATCCTTCAACCTATCAACGATTGCTTCTGGCAAAATATTTAGCTGTAAATCATTAGTTTTTTTTTGTTCTTTTCTGAGTGCAGCTTCCATCTTTTTGCGCTTGGTGATGTCATGAAAGAATACAGAAAGGCCATCGTGAGAAGGAAAAGCTCGGACTTCAAACCACACTTTTAATGGACGATAATATTTGTCAAAAGTTACTCCAACTTGTTTGGCTACAGCTTCATGAGACTCTTTATAAAATACCGAGTTCACTAAGTCGGGAAACTCTTGCCAAAAATTTTTACCAAAAAGCTCTTCCGGCGACCGCTGCAAAAATTGCGATGCTTTATAATTGACGTAAGTAAATCGCCACTTTGGATCTAGAGCAAAAAAAGCATCGCTCATTCCTTCGAGAAAATTGACAATTTGCTCGTCAGTAGAACGGAGTTTTGCTTCTACTTGTTTCTGCCGGAACTGTGCACGCTTCAATTTAGCATAATTAATTCGCAACTCCATTTGGCTGATAATTTGCCGTCCTAAAGTCCGCAGCGCTTCGAGTTGTTCTGGGGTGAGATGGCGCGGAACTGTATCTATGGCGCACAAAGTGCCGATCGGGAAACCATCAGAAGTTACTAGCGGTGCTCCAGCATAAAAGCGAATATTGGGATTGGAAGTTACTAGAGGATTCCCCGCAAAGCGATCGTCTTCTAAAGCATTTGGTATAACTAGCAATTCGTTCGGATTTAAAATAGCATGAGCGCAAAAAGCTAACTCTCTCGGAGTTTCTGGCACTTCCAAACCGACTTTTGATTTAAACCACTGTCGGTTAGAATCTACTAAGCTGACTAAAGCAATAGGAGTCCCACAAATATAGGATGCTAAAGCTGTTAGGTCATCAAAAGCTTCATCAGCATCTGTATCTAGAATGTTGTAGCGGTGAAGTGCTTTTAGCCTCTCTTCTTCGTTGCTAGGCAAAGGCGCAGCCTGCATCGGCGGCGGTGCGACTACACGTTTCCGAAAAATGCGCGCAAGTCTCCGTGCTGCGAATTTTTGGACTTGCGTCGCCAGCCTTTGAACTATCAAAAAAAAACTTACTTGCCAAGCTTTATTCATATTTCTTTATGTTGGTCAAACCTGATGGAACTGCGGGCGATCGATTTAATTGCGATCGATACCTATGCACTTACCGCAACTAACTCCTCAATCTCCAGAGCTTTTGTTGGCAATTCCCCTGTCAATACTTCTCTACCCCCTTCAGTGACAAGTATATCATCCTCAATCCTGATTCCCCGCACGTCAGCGAATTTTTCAAACTCGTCCCACTTTACAGAATCTTTATATTTGGCACGAGTTTCTGGGTTATTTAAGATTGCTGGAACCTGATAAAATCCCGGTTCGATCGATACCAGCATTCCCGGACACAAAACTCGATTCAGCCGCAAAAAACCCAACCCAAATCTACTACTTCTAGTTCTTCCTGCTTCATAACCAGCCAAATCTCCCAAATCTTCCATATCGTGAACATCCAAACCAATTAAATGTCCGATACCGTGCACAAAAAACAGGGCGTGAGCATCCATTGCCACCAAATCTTCAACATTGCCCCGCAAGATACCCAAATCGACCAATCCTTCCGCCATAATTCGAGCAGCTAACAGGTGAATATTTTGATATTCCACGCCCGGACTAACTTGATCAATACAAGCATCATGAGCTGCCAAAACCACATCATAAATCGCTTTTTGAGTCGGCGAAAATTTACCAGAAACCGGCCAAGTGCGAGTCACATCAGCCGCCCATCCCATTGAAGTTTCTGCACCGACATCTGCTAACAGCAAATCTCCTCTTTGTAGGGAATGGTGATAATGTTCGCTGTGCAGAACTTCGCCATGTACTGTAACGATGCTGGGATAAGCACAGGTCATATTTTCCGAGATAATCACACTTTCCATTGCAGCGCGAATGCCCGCTTCAATCTTAGCTGTTCGAGTTGCCGCCATGCCCGCTTTGTGAGCTGCTACGGTGACAGCCGCAGCGTGACGCAATTCGATCAAACTGGCTGCATCGTGGCTCAGGCGCAGAGATACGACTGCCTGAGTTAGTTCTAGGTCGATTCCGGTTGGCGATTTGGAAGGTGCTAGAGGCCGATGGCGTCCCGCCCCGCAAGCTACGAGGATTTGCGACTGTTGCACAGCCGTCAGATTGTCCTGAATGGCGATCGTTGCCGCACCCATTCCCCGCGACTTCAACTCACTCATTGGGAAAGCAGCATCAGCCCCAATTAGTTCAGCAATTTCTGCTCTTTTCGGCATTTCCCCGTGCCAAAGTGTGCTACTAGGAGGTGCGTCATCTAAGAACAGTTCTAATTTGCCAGATTCTAAGCGAATCGCCGTATTTTCTAACGGCAAGCCAGCAAAATATAGAAAGTGACTACTGGCACGAAATGGCAACTTTAGAGCCGGATAATTGCGAGGAATACTGCTACCAGACCAAAGAATTGCCGGAAAATTAATTAAACTAGCCAGTTTTTGCCTGCGTTGGTGCAAAGCATTTCTTAACAAATCGTAATCTTTGGTGATTTTCATGAAAAGTTTTGTTTGTAGTAAGGACTTCAGTCCTTTTTCTTGACTATTTTCTATTCTAGACTTTAGAGTATAAGTAAAATTCACTGACATAGCTATGAAAACTCCTCAGAAATCTGCTCGCAATTCTGTACAAGTACGGGATTGGCCGATCGCACAATTGCCAGGATTGAGCAATGAGAATCAGTCTCAACTGGAAGAATGCGGAATTACGACAACTCAACAACTAATTCGCATGACTAAAACAGTAGAGGCTAAGGCGCTGCTGGCGCATCAGTTGCAGGTGAATCCTCAATATGTCAACAAATGGGTGGCTCTGGCCTTATTGGCTCGTATTCCGAGTGTAGGCTGCCAATATTGCGGGCTACTGCTTCACGCCGGCGTCGCTTCTCCGGCTCAATTGGCGCAAATGCCGGTGGGAAGATTGCACGAACAAATCTTGAGAATGCACGTAGCGATGATGCAGCGCAACGATTTAACTCCTTCAGTCGATCGTGTGCAAAAATGGATTGAAGAAGCAAAATTAGTTATTAGTCATTAGTTATTGGTTATTGGTTATTGGTTATTGGTTATTGGTTATTGGTTATTGGTTATTTGTTATTTGTTATTTGTTATTTGTTATTTGTGTTGATTCTAATGCCCAATGCCCAATGCCCAATGCCCAATGCCCCATTTCCCATTGCAAAATATTATGTCAATTCAAGTTTACGGAATCCCCAACTGCGGAACCTGCAAAAAAGCCTTCAAATGGCTAGAAGATAGTGGAGTCACCTACGAATTTATCAACACAAAAGAAAATCCACCGACTCGCGAGATGATTGAAAACTGGGTAAATTCTTTAGGTTTTCAACCAATGCGAAATACCTCCGGTCAATCTTACCGAGATTTGGGCGAAGTTCGGAATAATTGGACAAACAAAGAGTGGATTGAGGCTTTTGCTAAGGATGCGATGCTGCTGAAGCGTCCTCTGTTTGTGAAGGATGGAACTGCTGTTGTAGTCGGTTTTAGAGACACACCAGATGTGATGCGGGAAAAGTTGGGAATTTAGAAGTTATATAAAATCCGTCGGATTTTATATAACTTGTCATTGCGAGGAACGAAGCAATCGCTTAGTCTCTAGGATTGCTTCGTTCCTCGCAATGACAGAGAGGAGTATTCCGTTTTTGTGGGGGCTTTTGAACGCGAATGAAAATCACTCACATAGCAGATATAATGAAGCTCAAAACTCGTTTTTGTACAAATCCATCAAGTCGGAAACCTGATTTTCCGTCAGAGTTTCAACAATCCGATACCTGGGAATGTTGTCGGTCATACTCTATTTTACCGTAATCTAGTTTAATTGCGCGATCGGCAATATCAAAATAGCGATCGTCATGACTGATCACAAACACCGTTTTTCCCCGCCGCTTCAACTCCGGTAACAACTGCTTATAAAAAATATCCCGAAAAAACGGGTCTTGATCCGAAGCCCACTCATCAAACAAATAAATCGGCCTATCTTCCAAATAAGCAGTCAGCAAAGCCAGCCGTTTTCGCTGTCCCTGAGACAAAGCCGTAGTTGACAAAACGCCATCTTTCACCTCAACTTTCTTGTCCAAATGAAACTCTCGCAGATATTCAGCCGCCTGATTGTCCAAATCGTGGTTAGCCATTCCCAACAACCTTTCAAACAGATAGAAATCAGAAAAAATAACCGAAAAATGTTGCCTATACCACTCTCGATTCTGCTCAGTAATCGGCTGTCCATCTAAGAGGATTTCTCCTGATTCAGGAATATACAAACCCGTAATTAACTTAGCCAAAGTAGACTTACCACTGCCATTCCCACCAATGATAAACACCAACTCACCCGCATGAAACTTCAAACTTAACTCACCCAAAATAAAATTGCTGTCTTCTTTTTCTCCCGGATATCGGTGAGTTGCTCCCTTCAATTCCAGAGTCTGCCAATCAGCCGTTTCCACCCTTTTTACCACAGAACTTGTCTCAGTTTGACTTGCCAAAGCCAGTCCCATTTTCTCTATCTTCTCCACCGAAGTATTAGCCCGAAAAATCGCCGGCAACCTTTGCAAAATATTCTGAAACGGAGACATCAAATAGGTGCTTGTCAGAATATATGCCGACAAAACCGGAGTAGAAACCGGCACAAACTTAGGTAAAGCAAATAACAGCAAACCCATTAACATAAAAAACAGCAACTGCCCGACTCCAATCGCCACAGCACCCGTATTCAAAGCAGTCACGTTATAATCGCGGGAAGCATCAGCGCTTACCTGCAATTCTTCCGTAAAAAACTCTTGGCGGCGCAAAGAGTGCAGTTTTAGTTCCTTAATTCCGTCAGTAATACTGCGAAAATGCTTAAATAATACATCTTGTTCTTCTCTGGCTAAATCGAAGAATTTCCGCATTTTATTGAGCAGCAGTTGTACAGTGCCAATCATCAGCACCAAAAAACCAAATACCACCACAAAAACCGTGCCAGAAATCGTGCTTAAATAAGTTAAACACCCGACAACAACGGCGATATCTACGCAGAGAAAAGGAATCAAAAATATAGTATTAGAAAGAGTTCCCACATCCTCAGTCAGAGTTGCCAGCAAGCGGTTAGCGCCCAACTCTTCCAAATTTCGCAGCGGAGTAGATAAAATGCCACGACTCAAACTCAGTCGCAGATTATAAACTGCTTCTTGAGAAAGATAGATTAACAAAAATTGAGAGACAAAGCCACTCAAGAGAGCCAAAATTGCTAATCCCGCAAAATACCAGACTAAACTAGCATTAGAATTGTCGCTGATTGCCCGGTTAATTAGGGCAATTAACATAGCACTGGAACCGCCGCTGATTAAGCCTGTGAATATGGCGATGGAAACATTTAACCAAGAAGCTTTTAACAGTAGCCAAATTACATTCATCGTTTACCTCTATAATAACTCTTATCTGCGTTAATCTGCGTTAATCTGCCTACATCTGCGGTTAAGAAAATATTTTAATCAACCATAGCATTCTCAAATACAACCAACTCATAAATATCACTCATCGACATTTGCACCTCCACCGAAGCGAAGGAAACTATTGCCGATTCTCCTTCATATTCCCGAAACAACCATTCATTTGATTCTGTTTTAATATATTGTGCGACTAAAAACTCAGATTGATTGACCAATACATATTCACGGAATTCAGGGATCGATCGATAAAACCGAAACTTATCCTCCCGATCGAAATCCTTGGTAGACTTAGAAAGCACTTCCACAATCATGTTTGGATTGAGTATTTCATCGCTGCGCCCTTCCGTAAAAACTGGTTCTCCTTCAACTACCATCACATCTGGATAAGTCCCGCGTCGGTATCGAGGAATCCACAAGCGCAAATCGCTCATAAATGGTCTGGCATTCTTTCCCCGCAAAGCAGATTTTAAGAACGCATAAATATTACCGATTATCTGGCTGTGATTAATTGTGCCACCTGCCACCTCTAAAATTTCTCCATCGCGGTATTCATTTCTAAACTCAGTAGTTTCTTCTAACTCCCGGTACTCATCGGGAGTATAAATTTGTTGCTTACTTTGTACTAACATTTTTACCTCTGTACAAACTCTTATCTGCGTTAATCTGCGTTAATCTGCTTCAATCTGCGGTTAAAAATCATAACTAATAGTATATCATAATCATCGGCGATTTGAATTTCATTGCAGAAGACCGGGCGGTTGAAACCGCGTCTACACAAACAAAACCTGCCTCCGCAGGTTGAAGATATAAAAAAGCACCTAATCTTTGACAATTAGGCGCTTTCCAATCTTTTAAATCCAGCTAAAATTAATCGTTACGAGACAAAAGATTTGATTCGACTTTCGCAGTCGCAATCGGTACAATGCGACTCAAGGCAGATTGCAGCATGGGAGTGTTAGCAACAGCATCATTAGCCAGATTAAACAAAGGATTCGACAGAATACCCGCCAAAGTTGTCGCAACCAAAGTCAGTACAACGCTGACTTGCAAAGGCCGCATTCCTTGAAGATTCCAGCGAACTTCGGGATAATTTTTGACAACCTCTGACATCTCTTGAGGCTCTTTCACTACCATCATCTTGACGACACGGATGTAGTAGTAAATTGAAATTACGCTGGTAACTAATGCCAAGATAACTAAGCCGTAAAGC
>JAJAYT010000294.1 GCA_026786085.1 Microcoleus sp. CAN_BIN18
ATCGCGTGATGATTAAGGAGTTGGCGATTCCGGCTACTGTAGTGGCTGGTACGATAGCGATGCACCAGTTTGTCGCCCCGGCGAGGGTGTGGTTCGGGCAGATGTCTGATGCTAAGCCTTTGTTTGGCCATCACCGCACTGGTTACGTGTGGGTAGGAAGCGTTTTGTTTGTGATTTCGGCTTTTTTGGCGGTGCAGGTGATGTGGCGCTTGGGCGCTAGTTTGGAGGCTGTGGGGTGGACGACTCCGACTTACGGCTGGGTGGGTTTGTTGGGTTTGGTTTTTGCAGTTTATGGTATTGCGATTTGTTCGAGCTCGACTCCTTTTGCGGCTTTGTTGGTGGATGTTTCGGATGAGGAGGATCGATCGAAGTTGGTGGGTGTGGTATGGTCGATGCTGATGGTTGGTATTATTATCGGGGCGATTGTCAGCAGCAGTTTGCTGAAGCAGATTGATGGGGATGTGCCGCGGGAAGTTTTGCAGGCTTCGATTAATAGTTTGTTTGTGAAAGTGCCGGCGGTGGTTTTGCTGTTGGTGGGGATTGCGACTTTTGGGGTTGAGAAGAAGTATTCGCGTTACCAAGCGCGATCGATCGCAGTGCATCGAGAAGATAAAATTACTCTGGGAAGTGCGCTGCGGATTTTGACTGCTAGCCGCCAAACGGGTTTGTTTTTTACTTTCCTGCTGGTGATGACAATTTGTTTGTTTATGCAGGATGCGGTTTTGGAACCCTACGGCGGGGAAATTTTTAAGATGCCGATTTCTGAAAGTACGCGGTTGAATGCTATTTACGGTACTGGTGTTCTCATCGGTTTGGGCGCAACGGGTTTTTTAATTGTACCGCGCATCGGCAAGCAAAATACGATTAGATTAGGTTGTTTGTCGGTGGCTGCTTGTTTTGGTTTGATTATTTTATCGGGATTTACTGGTAATCCAATTGTGTTTAAGTCGGCTTTGATGTGTTTCGGGTTAGCTTCGGGTATTACGACGACGGGCGCGCTGAGTTTGATGTTGGATTTGACTGCTGCGGAAACTGCGGGGACTTTTATTGGCGCTTGGGGTTTGTCGCAGGCGATGGCGCGGGGTGTGGCGACGGTTAGCGGTGGTGCTATTTTGGATTTTGGTAGGAGTTTGTTTGGAGTGCCCATGTTGGCTTATGGGTTGGTTTTTACTGTGCCGGCGGTGGGGATGATTCTGGCTGTTTGGCTTTTGGGTAGGGTGGATGTTGCGGAATTTCAGGATAATGCTAAAAGAGCGATCGCCACTATCCTTGAAAATGAACTAGACTAAGGTTCGTAGTGAGGACTTCAGTCCGCATTATCTAGGAAAAAAACTAACGTTCGTAGTGAGGACTTCAGTCCGCATGATATCGTGAAGAAAGGACTAAAGTCCTTACTACGAACAAAATACAATTGCAAGATTTTTGGAACTCTATTTTAACTTTTTCTCAGACTACTGTCAAGACAGTTGGACAGCAGTTTTTGAAAGATTTCGGTTCTGCACAAGCGGATGAGAAGGATGATGGCAGTTTAGTTACGCAGTCTGACAATTGGGCGGATGCGGAGATCAGAAATGCGATCGCACTTGCGTTTCCCAGTCACGGGATTTTGAGCGAGGAAGGAGAACACGTTTTCCCTGATACTGAATGGTGTTGGGTTGTCGATCCTCTAGATGCTACCACTAATTTTGCTCGCGGAATTCCGATTTGGGGGATTTCTTTGGGTTTATTGTATCGCGGAACTCCGGTTTTTGGCTGTGTGCATTTGCCGCTGCTGAATCAAACTTTTCACGGTTTTTATGCAGAGGATTTGGCGGACGATAATGTATTGACAAATATGCCTCAAGGTGCATTTTTAAATGGTAGGCAGATTCGCCCGACTGCTGATAAAATGAGCGGAAATCATATTTTTAATTTGTGTTCGCGAAGTGTGGGAATTGGGCCTCATCTTCCGAGTAAAATTCGGATGTTGGGTATGGCTAGTTATAATTTTTTGACTGTGGCTTCTGGTGCGGCTATGGGAGGCGTGGAAGCGACTCCAAAAATTTGGGATATTGCCGGGAGTTGGGTAATTGTGAAGGCTGCGGGTGCGGTTTGGCTACCGCTGGAGTCCCAGGCGATTTTTCCGCTGGAAGTTGGGAAGAATTATGGGAGGGTTTCTTATCCGACTTTGGTGATGAATCGGCAGGAGTTGGTATCGGTGTTTTTGCCGTTTGTTGAGGCTTGGAAGAAGAAAAAGTTGGGTGATTGACGTGAAATGAAGCTATCCCGAACGTGAATTCGACTATTAGTCAAATAAAACCGCATGGTAGGTGTGATGGAGGAGTCTCCCACGCCTGCCGTGCGGTTTTTGTCAAATATAACCGACCGATGACCGATGACTTAAGTATGCTTGCTGTGGTCTATTCCTGCCAATGTGCGATCGGGTGGTTTTCTTTTAGGTCGATCGGGTGATGCGGTTCTGGTATAATTTGTTGTATATTCGCAAAAAGATATTTTTTTTATAAAAGTTTTTTCAATAGGCGATCGACCTAATCACGATAGCACAATTCTCGCATCCGAGTTGCTGACAGCGGCAGTCCCAATTCTACCAGCGTTTCCAAATACTCGTCAGGCGTTTTCGGCGGATTTTTGAGCCTAATTCTTTGTTTCTCGGCTGCTTTGCATACACCTTGCGGATTCAAGTTGAGCAAGCGCAGGATAAATTCATCTGGGTGCAGCGGTTCAATATCATATTGCCTGAGTTTGTCAGCAGGAAAATCTCTGATATTGAAAGTAACGATAAAATCTGCGTGAGAATGAATTGCTGCTGCTAGAACATGGCGATCGCCCGGATCGGGAAGTTCCAAATCTTGTATAATTGTCTCATAGCCTTGTACCAAGCAATTTTTAACATTTGCATTCATCAAATTTTTGGTTCGGACAAGCTGTTCTGGCGCGATATCCGAACGGTTGAGAAGTACATTTCTCGTCCACTCGCTGTGAATTTCTTCTGTCCAACGGGCCTTAACTATTTTGTTAACTGCCAACTGTACAAAGAAGTCCCGCAACGCTGCGGAATATAAGATGTTAGCATCATAAACAACAGTAAAAATTGTCATGTTTTAATCGTACAAACCTAGTGCTTCTGATTCAGCTACAAGCTCATCCATTATTTTCATACTTTCTTCGTAACTATGCTGGCTGTACTTCATGACATCTTCGTAACCTATCCGGCGATAGCCGCGTACCATTTTGTGAGGAATTTCGCCATCATCTAGTAACTTCCACACATACTCGCGGTCAACATTCAATATTGTAGCAACCTGCCAGATATCTAGTTCCTCGGTAAGCGGAGTTAGCTTAACAGTATTGCCACTACTTGTCTGTTGCAAAATCGCTAACAGCAGGGGTAATGCGGCGGCGGGTATATCAATTGTCTTGCCCTCTTTTTCATCTAATATCAATTTGAGGGATTCGCCAGACGGATGATTTTCTAAGTGCGATTCTAAGGCGCGGCTGCTGATTTTGGCAACCGCTGCTTCTGCGGCTGTAGGTAAAACAGGTGCTGAATTTGGATCTCCGGTGAATGTCATGTTAATGTTGGGGGTGAGAATAACAGGCAATCAACTATGATTGTAGCAATTTTAAGACGCGATCGCCAAAATCAAGCAAGGATGTTAACCTGTGGCATACAGCGACTTTACAACTTTAGCTAAAGTTAGAGAATCTTTCAATTTAACCGTAGAAGAACCTTTAAATTTGTTTGGTGATATCCCGGAGGTACAGCCAAGTTCCTATTTACAAACAACTTTAACTGAAAACCTGTCTTTAGCTACTGCAATTAATACCGAAAAGGCTCGCGCCGAGTTAATTATTGCTCCAATATTATTGGAAGTCAGGCGGCAATTTAATTTTCAAGTTGGTTTTTTCTCTGGTTCAGAATTCAATGTAGATGTAGAAGCCGGCTTGAACGGTTATTGCGATTATATTCTCACCGCATCCAAGGATTCCTATGAAATTCGTGCCCCCGTGATTACTCTCACAGAGGCTAAGAACGAAAGTATTAAATCAGGTTTGGGTCAGTGTATTGCGGAAATGGTAGCCGCCCAATTATTTAATCAGCGCAGCGGAGAGCAAATTGAAATCATTTATGGGGCTGTTACTACGGGTACTGATTGGAAGTTTCTTAAATTGAGTGAGAGTACAATTTATATTGACAAGCGAGACTTTTTTATCAATGAAATTAGTCAGATTTTGGGCATTTTAACAATGCCGTTTCAAGAATTTTATTCTATAGGTCGCACTTAATGCAGCCAGCCAAATAACAGATACTAGGATTGGGACACAACAATATTGTGTCCCAACTACAAAATGAATTTATTACCTCACGCGATTAATTTTGAGAGCACATTAGACAACTTAGCGCCGAGATTCTCAACAGACTCCTGCTGTTTGGGATCTTTCATCGTACCGTCAGTATTAAATGCCTCGAAAGCTTGGGGAATTGCTTTCTGATCCGGGAGCACAAATACGTTAATATTACCCAAGATCGATCGCAAATGCACCAATCCCCGCAAACCACCAAATCCGCCAGGAGAAGCACTCATAATTACCGCTACTTTGTCAGTAAATGCCACCAATCCCGGTTCGCCCGGTGCTGGGCGCGATACCCAATCGATCGCATTTTTCAACACAGCCGTAATCGAACTGTTATACTCAGGGGAAGCAATCAAAAACCCGTCATGAGCTACCATCAATTCCTTCAACTTCCGGGCATTTTCTGGTATTCCCTCTTTTGCTTCCAAATCTTCGTCAAATATTGGTAGTGGCAAGTCGCGCAAATCTACATAAGTAACTTCCGCGCCCGCCGCCATAGCCCCAGCCGCCGCAACTTTTACCAGCAGTTTGTTGTAAGATGCTTCGCGGGTACTCCCAGCAAATGCCAGTATTTTTGGTCTGTTTGTCATTAACTTTTCCCGATAATTGCTTGCGAGTAAAATTGTACTATTCCGAGTGCTTCCAAACAAAGTCAGACATGGGTTTGTTTGTGGGCAAAGGAGTATCTGTGGGCGAACTGAATAAGACGGATTGCACTTTTACACTTCCAACTCCCAAACGCCTCTCGACGCGGCTGGGAATGCCGTAACCGTAAATAATATGCCCTTTCCCCGCCAACACTACAACTTGATAGTCGGGATTGGCTTTGACAAATTGGGCTATACTTTCGGCCATAGTTTCGTCCCACAAGACTTGAGCTTGCAAAAATCTTTCAAAGGCTGTACTATTTCCTTGTGCTGCCTTTTGGTGCTGTTGGTAAACTTCGAGCAGCATTTGCCGATATTCGGCGTTGTCGGTGCGAATTTCAGAAATTGGCGGAATATGCTTTTTGTCCTCTGCTGTGAGGCTTTCTAGACCTTGAGAGGCAACTTTTCTCGTGACTTCTGACGGTGTATTTAAGGCGATTACAGGTAGTTTGTTTTCTTTGGCAAACCGCAAAATCGGGGCGTAATATTCCCAGGAAAAACGCCAGCTTTGATTGTATTCTGTTTGCTCGACTAATTGCTCTTCTGTGAGTTTACCAGCTAAATATCCGTCTAGTACGCTTTGAAAAGGACGCTGAAACATCTCCATCGCGATCGCAATCTTACCATTTTGCCGCTGCATTTCTTGGATTATCGCCCGTTGAGCCTGGTGGTCTTCGATGCTATCGTGGGTTTCTCCCAGATACACGATTTTCGCCTTCACCAACTGTTGCAGAATGTCTTGGTTAGTGTAAGTCTGCTGCGGTTGAGGGTTGGCCATCGGTTCCGCTGTCGCGACACTGCTACACAGCAGGAAAATGCTCAGCGATAAAGCGCACAGTTTGATGAGTTTGGTTGTTTTCATACAGATATTATGACTGTTTCTCGCAGCAGCAACCACAGCCAGACTCTACTATTTTAACTTGGTCTAAAAAGCTCAATGCCTAATTTAACTGCATAATTTATCGTAAATATCTATACCCCTAAATGATTATCTTCCCTCTTCCTTCTTCCCTCTTCCCTCTTCCTTCTTCCTTCTTCCCTCTTCCTTCTTCCTTCTTCCTTCTTCCTTCTTCCGACCTTTGTAAAGTTTAGTTGCAAGTGCTTGCGCTTCTAGAAAAAGGTGGTAAATTAATAATATGAAGCAAACAAAAAGCTTCTCCGACAGATACAACATCTAGATATCACAGCGAAGTTCAAAATAGAATCAAAGGAGTAAAACGCTGTTTAATCTCACATCTGTCTCATTAAAAACCAATAGCAGCACCCACCAACAAAGCTGATACTTCCTCAACTAATTAGAGGGGAGCAATGCAAGTGAATCCGAGGATTATTGCAACTCCGCATCGAAGTTGAAAAAAGAGGGAATCACTCGGTAAATATGGCTGGGTGCTGTTGTTGTTAACAGTAATTTAGGCCGGTTGAGGGCGTTTTGAGAGGTGGAGGCAGAGCCTCTAGATAGCCATTACCAGGCAGAGTCTGGTAACTAGAAACAGCAAAATTACTGAAAAATTGTCTCGTCTTCCTTTCGCCACGCGGGATCGACGATACAAATAAATATTAGCGGTTCTTGGCCGCAGTTGTAAATAAACTGCTTGGCATTTGGCGGAATGTAAACTGCATCTCCGGCTGCCACGAATTGATTTTCGTCGTCGATGTGCATTTCCCCAACGCCGCTGAGGATGTAGTAAACTTCAGAAGTTGTCAGGGAATGCGGCGCCGAAGTTTTTCCCGGCGGCAAAGCGGCGTGGGCTAAACTGTAACGCAAATCCACAGATTGTTTGTCTGGATGCAGCAATTCTCGCAGTTGAGTTCCGTCACCAGCAATAAACTCGTCGCAGGCATTTAGCTTTTGAATTAGCATTCTTTCTACACTCCTGAAAATCTCTTGATCACAACTTAATTCTAATTGAAAGAGCGAGAGATGTTAAGAAATGTGTCAAGCCATTACCGATTTTTTTAACCGTAGGTTCCAGAATGCGATCGATAATCTGGACAGTCGATCGCACTTTCAGATAAAGCTATTGTAGGCTGAACGGGACACTTCAGGTGGTAATCGCCGGTAAAAAACACGCAGTTAGCACAAGGGATTTGGTGCATCCGCTGAGCTCGACGCACGGAATCGGTGACAGTACGCCCGACACTCGAACACAACAAAAAAACTAAGCCCCAGGCGGACACAAAACACAGGGGGACGAGAACAGGCTGTATGGCTTTTAGCAGATAGTAAAGCATAGGTCGAAAATTCAGCGGTATAAGCCGCATATACATTAGAGTAATGGCATTAGCGGGCGATCGACCAAAAAGTTTAAAATCATTTACAGTGCGATCGAGAAACCGGGCAATTATGGGATGATAGAGAACCGAAGTTAAATAAAATTAGAGGAAACCAGTTATGTCACTGCGATTAGGCGATACAGTTCCCAACTTTACCCAAGCCTCGTCCAAAGGGGAAATCAATTTCTATGACTGGGCTGGCGATAGCTGGGTCGTGGTGTTTTCCCACCCGAAAGACTACACTCCAGTATGCACCACCGAACTCGGTGCAGTGGCCCGTCTTAAGTCGGAATTTGAAAAGCGTGGTGTCAAAACTATCGCCCTCAGCGTCGATGATGTGGATTCTCACATGGGCTGGATTAAAGATATTGAGGAAACTCAAAATGTCACCCTCAACTATCCAATTCTAGCAGATGGCGATCGTAAAGTCTCCGACATTTACGACATGATCCATCCCAACTCGCTGAACAACTTGACAATCCGCACAGTTTTTGTAATTGACCCCGACAAGAAACTGCGTTTGAGCATTACCTATCCGGCGAGCACGGGACGGAATTTCGGTGAAATTTTGCGAGTCATTGATTCCTTGCAACTTACTGACAAATACGGCGTTGCGACTCCAGTTGATTGGAAAGATGGCGACGATTGCGTCATCGTACCTTCGATTACCGACCCCGCAGAGTTGGCCGAGAAGTTTCCCAAAGGTTACACGCCGATTAAGCCTTATTTACGGATGACTCCTCAGCCGAATAAATAGGTTTAATTGACAGGTTCGATCGTTCGGACTTTAGTCCTTCCTGATGGTTGAGGACTGAAGTCCAAACGATCAAACCGATTTGTACTCAGGACTTCAGATATCAAAGTATTGTAAAATTTCCGCTACTACATAGAAACACCTAAAGAATATGGATATCAAAAACGGCTTCGTAGGCACTATCGGCAACACGCCGCTAATTCGGTTAAATAGCTTCAGCGATGAAACAGGCTGCGAAATTCTCGGCAAAGCTGAGTTTCTCAATCCCGGCGGTTCTGTCAAAGATAGGGCTGCTTTATACATCATCAAAGATGCAGAAGAAAAGGGCTTGCTGAAACCGGGAGGCACAGTTGTTGAAGGCACTGCGGGCAATACTGGCATCGGCTTAGCGCACATTTGCAACGCCAGAGGTTACAAGTGTTTGATCGTGATTCCCGATACCCAATCTCAAGAAAAAATCGATGCTTTGAAAACCTTGGGCGCTGAAGTTCGGACTGTTCCCGCTGTCCCGTACAAAGACCCGAATAATTATGTCAAATTGTCGGGAAGATTGGCGGCAGAAATGGAGAATGCCATCTGGGCAAATCAGTTTGATAATTTAGCCAATCGCCAAGCTCATTTCGAGACAACTGGCCCGGAAATTTGGGAACAAACTGAGGGAAAAGTTGATGCTTGGGTAGCTGCAACGGGTACGGGCGGGACTTTTGCGGGGGTAGCGATGTTTTTGAAATCAAAAAATTCCGCAATTAAAGCTGTTTTGGCAGACCCAATGGGCAGCGGACTTTACAGTTATTTCAAAACTGGGGAAATTAAGACTGAAGGTAGTTCGATTACTGAGGGAATTGGCACCAGTCGCATCACTGCAAATATGGAGAATGCCCCGGTAGATGATGCTATTCAAATTGATGATACTGAAGCTGTCCGCGTAGTTTACCAATTGTTGAGGAAAGAAGGGCTGTTTATGGGCGGTTCTGTGGGGATTAATGTGGGTGCGGCTGTGGCTTTAGCGAAGCAAATGGGGGCTGGGCATACGATTGTGACGGTACTCTGCGACGGCGGGGCTCGATATCAGTCGCGTTTGTTCGATCGACAATGGTTGGCCTCAAAAGGTTTGTCACCTGATTAATATCATGATTTGTGGAATGGGCTTCTAGCCCGTCCAAAATCCGCATTCACTTTCTTACAATTTTGCTATATATGGCCGCACCTATTCCCATGATAAAAAAATAGCATATATGTAGTCGAATGTCAAGTAAAAAAACATGAAAATCAAAGAATCTTCTAGGCGAGTTCTTGTTTGCCAAAACCGCACTTGTCGCAAGCAAGGTGCAGCAAAGGTACTGGCAGCATTTGAGAAATTGTCGCCTTCAGAAGTTGAGGTTGTTGCTAGCAGTTGTTTGGGACAGTGCGGCAACGGGCCGATGGTGTTGGTGCTGCCAGAAGAGGTTTGGTACAGTGGCGTTTGTGCTGAGGAAGTTGCGGCAATTACCGATCAACATTTGCGGGGAGGAAAGCGGGTAGAGGCGATGCTTTATCGTAAGTTTCACGGGCTTTCTCGGTAGCCCTAGCCCGGTGTTTAAGCAATTGCTATCTATTAATTAAAAACAATAAAATTGGTTTGTAGTGAGGACTTTAGTCCTTCATGAATGCGGACTAAAGTCCTCACTACGAACCTTTGGACTAGATATCTGAGTGCTAGTTTTGCAGTCGCGCTTTTTTGCCGTGTACTTGAATGCGTTTGTCGGTTTTTTGTTTCTTCACCCAAGAGAGAAATTTCTGAAGTTGGGGGTCGTTTTTGAGCTTTTCCAGGGAGTTGAGCTCTTGGGCGAGGTGTTTGTTATCAAATAGCGAATGAATCTGGCGGTGACAAGCGGAACAAATATCGATCGTCGGGCTGGGATCTTCGTTTTTTCGCTTGGTGTTTTGTTTGGGGATGAGGTGATGGGCGGTTAATGCTTCGATTTGCCGATCGCACAATTCGCACTGCATAATTTACTCAATCCTGTTGGATAGGAGAATTGCTATTTTTAATTTAGCTTAATTTAGGGCGATCGGCTTTGAGAAGGTGAATGAAAGTCGATCGCACTTCTGGACAAAATAAAAGCATCCTAAAAAAAGGAGGCTTTCAATCAAGACTTACGTCTCACAAAACATACAGCAGGAGAAACAAAACAATCCAAACAACATCCACAAAGTGCCAGTAAAGCTCAGTCGCTTCGATGCCGAAGTGGTGTTCGCTGGAATAGTGGCCTTCCACGCGCGATCGCCAAACTACCCCAGCCATCAGCACCACTCCAAAGGTTACGTGCAACCCGTGAAAAGCAGTCAATACGTAAAAGCAACTGGCGTACAAATTAGTCGTCAAGCCAAACTCTAAATGAGTATATTCGTAAACCTGACCGCACAAGAAAACTACACCCATAGCAATAGTTACGAGCAGCCAATTACGCATTCCCACGCTATCATTCTTTTTGATTGCAGTATCCGCATTGTGAATCACAAAACTGCTAGAAATCAAAATCAGCGTATTAATTCCCGGTAGCAGTAACTCTCGCGCTGGCGTACCTTCGGGAGGCCACATCGGAGCCATCGCCCGATAAATCAGATACGCGGCAAACATACCCATAAATATCATGCCTTCAGAACCCAAGAACACAACTATCCCTAACATTCGGTGGTCGGGATGCTCTTCTGTATGAGCTTCTACCTGTTCGGGATTGTGGTAATTCAGGGCTGTTTTTTCTGGATCTATTGCTGGTATTTGCATAATCAATTGGTAATTGGTAACGGGAAGGAAGCAGTCATTAGTTATTGGTTATTTGTTGGTTGTTATTCTAGGACTTACGCACCGACTCTAGTTGTAGGGTGCTTATGGCGCAATACGGTTCACTTAACATATTTATGCCCCGGAGATCCCCCTAAATCCCCCGAAAGCAAGGGGGACTTTGAGGGCTAATTGTCCCCCCCTTGGGAAGGGGGGTTAGGGGGGATCTGTCTTAAGTGAACCGTATTGGCTTAGGGCGCACCTTACCAATACGGGTGGTGTAATTTCTCAGTTTTTTCGTAAGTCCTGTATTCGTTATTCGTTATTTGTGGTTTGTTAGTTGCTAGCCATTATAACTAATAACTAATAACTAATAACTAATAACTAATAACTAATAACTAATGACTAATGACTAATTGCTATCTTGACTTTCATCAGCAGGAGAATCAACATTTATCTCTGATTCAGGAGCGATTAAAGTTGCAGTACCGCCCAAGAAAGTTGAAGCTTGAGCTTCCGCAACAGAAATACCCCGTTTCTCGCTATTGGCGATCGCATTTTCTGCCAACATGAGCTTCAGACGTTCCCCAGTATTTTGAATTTTTTCCATGCCATAATCGTAAGGCCCTGTTGCCAATACGGGAATTCCTTCAAAATTTTCGATCGGCGGTGGCGAAGTCGTCATCCATTCCAAAGTCAGAGCTTCCCAAGGGTTGTCGCCAGCTTTTGGGCCATATCTCCAGCTCCAAATCACATTAATGATAAACGGGATTGTAGACACTGCCAGCATATAAGCACCGATCGTACAAATGACATTAATTGTCGTAAATTTCGGGTCATACATGGCAACTCGCCGGGGCATTCCTTGCATCCCCAAAGCGTGCATCGGCAAGAAAGTTACGGTGAAGCCAATATACGTTAAAACAAAGTGAACTCTACCCCAAAATTCATTGAGCATCCGCCCCGTCATTTTGGGGAACCAGTGGTAAAAAGCAGCGTAAATTCCAAATACCGAGCCACCAAATAACACGTAGTGCAGGTGAGCTACGATAAAATAAGTATCGTGAACGTGAATGTCAAAAGGTACGGAAGCTACCATGATCCCGGTGATGCCACCGAGAACAAATGTGGATATAAAACCCATCGCAAATAGCAGTGCGCTGACAAGGCGGAGTTTGCCTCCCCAAAGAGTTGCTAACCAGCTAAATATTTTAATCCCAGTGGGCACGGCGATGATCATGGTTGTGATCATAAAAAACATCCGCAGCCAGCCTGGTGTGCCGCTGGTAAACATATGGTGCGCCCACACGATTAAGCCCAAAAAGCTGATCGCGAGACTGGAATAGGCGATCGCCAAATAACCAAAAATTGGCTTGCGCGAGTGCACTGGCAAAACTTCTGAAATCACGCCAAAAAAGGGCATGATCATAATGTAAACTGCCGGGTGCGAATAAAACCAAAATAAATGCTGGTAGACGATCGGATCGCCGTTACCTGTCGGGTTAAAAAATGCCGTCCCTGCTAACAAGTCAAACGACAACAAAATCAAAGCCGAGGCTAAGACTGGAGTAGCAACTAAAGTCAGCCCTGCCGTCGCAATCATCGCCCAGCAAAACAAAGGCATTTCATTGAGACTCATGCTGGGAACCCGCATCGTGAAGATGGTAACGGCAAAATTTACCGCCCCCAAAATCGAAGAAGTTCCTAATATTAAGACGCTGAGAATCCAAATTTCTTCCCCTGCTTGAGCGGTAACTAAGCTCAAGGGCGGATAGGAAGTCCAACCCGCCTGCGGAGCTCCGACCAAAAAACTGCTCAACAGCAATATGCCGCCTACGGGAATCATCCAAAAGGCAAGTGCATTTAGTCTGGGAAATGCCATATCTTTTGCCCCGATCATTAACGGGATCAAAAAGTTAGCAAATCCGGCACCTGCGGGTACAATCCACAGGAAGATCATCACCGTCGCGTGAACAGTAAATAAACTGTTGTAGAGTTCTGGGCTGACAAAATCGGAGTCGGGTGTGGCGAGTTCGGTTCGCACGATAGTTGCCATCACGCCGCCGATCAGATAGAAAACAAAAGTTGTAACTAGGTATTGAATGCCAATGACTTTGTGGTCGGTATTAAAAGTGAAGTAGTCTCGCCAATGTCTGTCGGCCGGCGCTGTTCCGCGAGCCTCAATGTTGGCAGTTTCTTGGAACTGTGCTTGTGTCATATTTATGAGTCATTAGTTATTAGTCATTAGTTATTAGTTATTGGTCATTAGTTATTAGTTATTAGTTAATAATTAATATTCTCGACAAACAACTAATGACTTTTTTTAATGATGATGAGTTGGGTGAAGTTTTTCTAGGTTTTTAGAGTTAATTCCTAGATCGCTGGTGTAGGGAGCCAAAAATTCTCCCTCTGACAATTCTCCTGGATTGACGGCAACTGCTTGCTCTAGGGTTTGAGTGCTAGCAACTTGCTGTTCTTTCAACCAACTGTCGAATTCTTCAGGCGTTTGAACGAATGCTGCTGCTTTCATTGCTCCGTGATAAGGGCCGCACAATTCAGCACAAACAACTCGGTATTCGCCGACTTTCTTTGCTGTAAATCTCAGTTCGCTTGGTCGGCCGGGAATTGAATCTTGTTTGAGGCGAAATTCTGGCAGCCAAAATGCGTGCAGCACATCTTGGGCTGTGATATTTAGCTGTACGTCGCGATTTACTGGCATATGCAGTTCGCCGGAACTAACGCCGCTTTCTGGATAGGTGAAAATCCAGGCGTACTGCAAACCCATCACATTTACAACTAAATCTGGTGCTTTGTCTTCATTTTCTGGAGACGCACCAATGCCTAGAGCAACGAGTTTTTGAGGCCCTATTTGAGGGGCTCTTTGAGCTGTGTCTGAGAGTGTGGCTGCGATCGCACTTCCGCGCATTTTAGCCTGCATTTTCATAGTTCCGTGGTCATGCGCACCCATCGGATCGAGGCCTCCCATTGAGTTGTAAATCTCAAAACTGTAGACTCCGATTCCTAAAATGATCACCGCTGGAACGGCTGTCCAAAGAATTTCTAATGGGAAGTTATCATGCCACGGTGGCCCGTCTGTGTTGTCTCCTTCACGACGGCGATACTTAATTGCAGCAACAATTAGCACTCCCTGGACTAGGATAAATAATCCAGTGGAAATGGTCATCATTGTATTGAAAAGTGCGTCTATCTGGGATGCTTCGTCGGAGGCGGCGATCGGCATCAAACCGTGATTCTGTCCATACCAGAGACTGATCAGAGTCACTACGATGCCGACGAGCAGGGTGAGGATGGAACTTGGAATGTTCACGCTGGTATTTGTTAGTAGCGACACTTCTTCACTAAAAAAAATGAAGGAAGCGCCTCTGGGTTATCAATGTTCAATTGTAAATGGTATTTTTAGTAAAGAGTCTATCTTAAGGGTTACTTAAGGCTTAATGTGTTTTACCGATCGCCCTTTCGCATTGAATACGTCTTTTGTATCTTGACACCTATGACTAAAAATGGTACGGGAGCGATC